>DAOVCM010000110.1 GCA_030670015.1 Candidatus Bathyarchaeota archaeon | reverse complement strand
GTTGAAGTTTTTATCCTAAAAAATGTTGAGTTACCATGTGTTGTTTATTCTGTAATACTCTCTTGTTCAACGATTTTTTTGATAAATCTCCTTGTTCCCGAGTTCATTTCGAGCGATTCAAGGTCTTTCAGTGGCACCCATTTTGCGTCGCTGACATCTGACGAAGCGTGGATCTCCCCAGCTAAGACCTCGCAGAGGTAATCGCACAGGACATAATGAAATTGGACCCTGCCAGCATCATCCCATAAAATAGAGTCGAATATATCCAGAAGCTTAACGGGCTGGATTGAAATGCCCGTCTCCTCCTCAACCTCTCGGACCACGGCATCCTCAACCTTTTCCCCTATCTCCACTACGCCCCCGGGGAGACCCCACTTACCCTTCGAAGGCTCATTTCCTCTTCGAACGAGCAGTACGTCCTCGTTGAATAGGACGATCGCAGCTACTCCGGGGATTGGAGAGGCGGGGTATTCACGTCTCAACGGTCCTTACTCCACTGTTCTGTCTAATTTAAGCTTGAGAATACCCCGATTCAAGAGCATTTATGTTTATTTCCTGCATGGAAACCCGCATCATCTCCCTGACAACCCCCTGCATATCCTCAAGGGAAAGAATATCCGAGTGTCTAGCCAGAGCACCCAGTAACACCATGTTAGCAACAATAGGATTTCCCAGCCCAATAGCTGTCTCCCTCGCTTTAACCGGTACTAGCTTCACGTCGGTCCTCACCTCGCTTTCACCGAGCTTTTCAAGAACGACGGCATCAACGAGTATCAGTGCGTCCTTCTTGGCGCGATTCTGGTAACGTCTGAAGGCCGGAATAGAGAGGATAACAAGAATGTCAGCCTCGTCGAGTTGAAGGTCGTAGATATCCGAGTCAGAGAAGAGCACCTCTGACCGACAACTACCTCCCCGAGCCTCCGAGCCATAGCTCCTGGAGTTGATCACCTCGTATCCTGCCCGAAACAGAGCTTCTGCTAGAAACTCGCCAGCGGCGACAATACCCTGGCCTCCAGTACCTGCTACTACTATCCCTTTCTCCACTGTTCATATACCTCCCGCAGTTCTTATGAGGTCTCTCAATGAGTCCGTGTACTCCAGCATCTCCTCCTTCACGAACACGCCTAGCTCAACCTTTTCCTCCAGTGGACCAACAAGTCTATCTACGGCTTCTAGCCTGCTAATGTTCGCCCATTCCATATCAGGCTCCTTTGAATCGATCCTAACTACCCTTCCGAAGCCCATGTGATCCACTATCTTCGCTTCAGTATCTAGATTCACCAAGACGTTACTAATTTCTTCTAGGGCGTTCTCCGGCGAAGCTTTAGGAACGGCGTATCGATAATTCTCTTGCCGGGTTCTTCCCCTTACATACGTGCTTTCTGAGAACATCTCCAGTATTCGGCTGGGAAGCCTGTATACGGGGTCCCGCATGTTGAACATACGCCTTTGATGAGTGGGGCACTGGCTTAGAACCTCTATAAAGGAGAAGCCATGATGCTTCAAGGCCTCCTTTATACTCCGTGTGAGTTCGAGGACGTGATACGTTGTCCACCTTGCTACGTATGTGGCGCCTGCGGCAGCAGCCAGCCCAGCTATATCGAAGGGTCTCTCAGGGTTCCCGTATGGCGAAGTTGCAGTTCTCTCCCCATGATGCGTTGTCGGGGCGATCTGCCCCCCGGTCATCGCGTAGCTCAGGTTGTTCACAAGTATCGTTGTGATGTCGATGTTCCTCCGGGCCGCGTGGATGAGGTGGTTACCACCGATAGCCGCCCCATCCCCATCTCCGGTAAAGACCACCGTAGTCAGGTCACTGTTGAAGACCTTCGCACCGGTGGCGAAGGCTAGAGCCCGCCCGTGCGTCGTGTGTAGCGTGTCTCCGTTGAAGTTGGGGCTGGGGATCCACGCGGAGCATCCAATGCCTGAGACACATAACACTTTATCCAGAGGAACTTCCAACTCATCGAGGGCGCGCACAAAGCAGTTGAGGATAGTACCATCCCCACAGCCAACGCAGAAGGCTGAGGGCTGGTTGCGGATATATTTGTCACTATAGTATCGAAGAGGTTTCACCGCCATCATGCAGCCCTCCTTATGACCTGGTTTATCTCATACACTGATGGTAACACCCCACCGATTTTTGAAACAGAAAAGACATTCGCGCGACCGCACACAACCCTCCTGACCTCTTGCACCATTTTCCCTACATTCATCTCCACGACGATCAACGCGTCCACATCGTCAGCCAAGTCTGAAATCTTCCCCTCAGGGAAGGGCCAGATAGTCTTCAACCTAAGAAGGCCAGCCTTTATTCCTTGACTTCTTGCCTCCTTCACGGCGCCATAGCTTGGACGGGCTGAGGCTCCGAATGAGATGACTACCACCTCAGCGTCTTCAAGGTCTACCTTGACCGTGTCGGAGATCTCGTTTTCTGCCTTCAATATCTTCTCTCGAATCCTATTCACCTTCATCTGGTGGTACTTGGGCGTATAATCTCTGACGCCGGATGGTCTGTGGGTAGAACCTGTTACTAATAACCGGAAACCTTCGCCGAACCTAGGCATCTCAGGCACCATGCTAGGATCGTCTGTTCCAAAGGGGACGCACTCTGAACCCGTGGGTCTTCGACGACCGACGGTGTCAACCTTTTCAGGGACCACCAGTTTCTCCTTGATGTGACCGATCATGCCATCAGCCATCAGCATCACAGGTGTCCTGAAACGCTCCGCCAAGTTGAACGCCCTAACTGTCAGTTCGAACATCTCCTGAACGGACCAAGGGGAGAGGGCGATGACCTCATAGTCGCCATGTGATCCGTATTTCGCCTGGTAGATGTCCTGTTGAGATGGGAGGGTTGCCTGTCCGGTAGAAGGACCGCTCCTCTGGACGTTCACAACTACACATGGAGTCTCGGTCATGTGGGCGTAGCCAATGTTCTCCTGCATCAGGCTGTAGCCTGGTCCCGAGGTGGCCGTCATCGCCTTTGCTCCCGCCCAGGATGCACCGATGATCGCGGCTATTGAGGCTATTTCATCCTCCATCTGGAGAAAGAAGCCACCCGCCTTAGGCAGCTCGGCAGCCATATAATGTGAGATCTCGTTGGCGGGTGTGATAGGATATCCAGCGAAGAAACGGCAACCAGCCCTGATTGCCCCTTCGGCGCAGGCCACATTTCCAAGGACAAGATGACGCCCAGGATTCAGCAAGCTTCCACCTCCTCGACGGATATGGCGAAGTCTGGGCAGAATCGCTCGCACCAGCGGCACCCAACGCACTCCCCCGAAACAGTGGGGAGAACACCTCCCATTGCAGTGCTCTCCCCCGATTCTTTCAGCACGTCGGCGCCCAGTTTCTCACAGACATACACGCAGATGAGACAGCCTTTGCAAACATTTACATTTATTATGGGGCTGAACTTTTTTCTCATCCTTGATGGAGAAGCTCCTTGGTTGCTACTAGTTGAAAATGAGCTAAAGTAATCCATGGTCCTCTCCTTCTCGTTCGTGGTGTTGTATTAACCTTTTTCGCAAGACGATTGCCTAACAGTTGACATCAATAGAGGGCTATCTGTTAACATTATACAAATCATATAGGTTACAAGATGAACTTCAGACCTAAGGATCTTTCCGCTACCAGCCTTTTTGTAATCTAGTAGCGGAGAAAAAAGTGAATACAGAACTTTTTATAAAATTAGGTTTCACGCCATTTCTTCAAGACTAGATTGGAGACTGAGGAATCTTGGATGGCAAGTCCTACGCTTTTGAAAACCGTCAGCGTGTCATCGTCCGTTCTACCTTTCTTTCTACCAATGACTAGGTCGCCAAGCTCAGCATAGATATGGTCCTTTGTGATTGCACCTTCCTCAATGGGTATTAGGATGTCCCCTGCTTCCTCCATAACAGCTACCCTGCTATCAACTACCACCTTCGCCTCTCTGATTATCTCAGTATCCAACTCACGGTAGTCTGAATAGAAGCTGCCGATTGCGCTTATGTGAACCATGTCTCCCAGCCACTCACGGCGAATCACGGGGGTCCTTGAAGTAGTAGCAGTTACTACGATGTCAGCTTCACTAACAGCCTCAGCCCCGCTCTTCGCTGGAATGATGTCGACGCCTAGCTTAGGACCCATCTCCTCAGTGAAACGCTTCATACGTCCCTCTGATAGATCGAAGAGCCTGATGGTCTCAAGATTACAGACTTCCGCAACCGCCCACGCCTGAGTCTGCCCCTGCACTCCACAGCCAATAATAGCGGCTACCCTGCTGTCCCTTGGCGCTAGGTAGCGCGCTGCCACCCCGGTTACCGCGCCAGTCCTGACAGCTGTGAGGTATGTGCCGTCTAGCAGAGCCTCTATCATCCCCGTCTCAGGATCATTTACGACTATCCAAGCGGCCGTTGTTGGCAATCCCTTCTCCGGATTCCCCGGGTATATGGATATGATCTTCGTAGCTAGGGCGTTCGTCTCTACGAG
>DAOVCM010000200.1 GCA_030670015.1 Candidatus Bathyarchaeota archaeon | reverse complement strand
CAATCATCCTGTGCTTGTTGGGCTCCCTGAAGCCCATCATCCCCGCTGAGACCACAAGGTTATAGCCTTTGAAGGCCTCGGACGCCAGCGCCCCGGTGTAGCCGGTGTAGCTGGCCACGACGATGTTCTTGATCCCGAGTTCCTCTGCTCGTCTCTTCGCTAAAGAGAGCGTCTTATCTGTGTTTCCTTTACCCGGGGTTTCGAAGTAAACTGTCTTCAGTTCCTTATACGCCATTTAATCTCAAGGATAAAAGGGCGGAAGCGGTATTAGAGTTTAATATAAGTGGTTAGCCTCGAGGGACGACGACGTATTTCAGAAGATCTCTCGGTGTGAGCCCTTGAGCCCTCCCCCAAGCCAGACCCACCAGGTTATCCTTCTCTATCTCACTGTATACGAGATAGGCCATGATGACGTTGAACCCGTATTCGTCTGCCGATCTTGAGGCAGTAGCGTGATCGTATTTTGCGAGCCTCAGGTATGTCCTGATGAGGGCTACGTCTCCCTCGTAGATGGGGCCAAGTATCTCAGCGTATGGAGACCCAAGGCCTTGGATCACGGGTCTTATGTTCTCGGCTTCTATGATGTCGTTGAGATGAGAGACGCTGATGCCGTAGGTAGCTGAGAACAGTTCTTCAACGTTCAGCGTCTTTCCTTTGTTTCCTCTCTGCTTTATGGCGATGAGGACGTTCTCGATGTCGGTCTCAAGTTCAACGAGCTTGCGGACTATGCGGCGGTCCCTAGTGGGTAGTTTCTTCACTGCCTCAAGTATGGCTGAGGCGTTTGGTGGTTACGCCGAGACGATTTAAGATCCATCGGAGGTTAGACCTGCTCTACTTAGGGCCTTGGACCAAGTTGAGAAGGGGAACCTGACATTACTTGACGTGATACTTCTAAAATCCTGAAGGTTCTCGCACACATTTGGCAGTGCTATTGATACTAGTTTTAGCGATAATTCTTGTGTTTGTTTTGATAAGCTTCTTAGAGCATCCAAAGCTGAGTTCGTCTTTTTAGTAGTGAGCCTAGTGTTGATTCAGTATCTAGGTATGATTACATATATTTCGCGCGCAGGCTCATCTGCATTCAAAATAAGTGATTTACTTCACAGCAAAACTCTTATTAATTCTGATGATCTCATCCCATGAGAAATGAGCGTGGCTGTCGTTGGCTCCTCCTCATTTGTATCATGCTTTGAACTTGCAGGAGCGGTTGGCTTCGAGGCAGGTAGCGGAGAGGAGGTTGCGGGGGTACTCAGCGACCTCGTCGAGGGGTCGAATTTCGAGTTGATAATCGTACCGGAGAGGTTCGCCGACGACACCTTCAAGATCCGCAGCCTCATCATGTCGAGGGGGGATGTCACACCGGTCTTCGCCCTCGTCCCGGATCTCACCGGGATGAGCGGGATGAGGCTTGAAGAGCTTAAGAGGGTCATATCCCTCGCCATAGGCGCAGAGCTAGAGTTGTGATACTATGGAAGTTGAAAGGGTTATCTCGATCAGTGAGCGGCTCCAAGATCTGCTCAAGAACGCCGAGAAGGAGGCGGATGACATCGTCGCTAGGGCTCATGAGAAGGCCGAGAGGATGGTCTCCGAGGCCAAGGTGGAAGCAGAGAAAAAGATCCAACTAGCCCGGCTCGGTCAGGGTATTGATGAATATCTAAGGAAGGAGGAGAAGAAGGTAACGAGGGAGGCCAAGAAGATCCTCAAAGAATTCCGAAACCGTAGTGAGACCTCAAAGCGAACGGCAGAGGAAAAGCTACAGCAGGCCGTAGAGCTGATTGTCAATGAGGTGGTGGCGGGATGAATCAAAGCACAGTAGAGGTCGAGGCAAGGCTCATAGAGAGAATCGTGGAGCGGCGGAACACGTTGCTCGCGAACGCAGAGACGGAGGCCGAGAACATCCTTAAAGCCGCCGAGGAAGAAGTGAGGAAGATCACGGAGGAAAGAGACCAACAGATCCTTGGGGTCATAGGCTCCGAGCTGAGGGCGATCAGAGATCGGATTCTCGGCAAGGCCAACGTCGAGGGGAAGAAGATGCTCGTGGAGGTGAGGGAGCAGGCTATCTCCCGAGGCTTCGACGAGGCGGAGAAGAGGCTCATCCGCATAGCCGCCGGGGAGGATGATAGCGTAGACTATTGGGGCCTCCTCAATAGGCTTATCGTCGAGGCTTGCTCTCAGATAGGTGGAGGAGAGTTCCTCATATCCGCGAACGAACGAGACACCAAGCTCCTAAAGAGCCCCGCCCGAGTTCGCGAGGTCAAAAAGTTGCTGAACAAGACCCTTGGAGATGTTGATCTCGTCGTTGAAGAACCAAGAGAATGCCTTGGAGGGACTGTCGTCCGTAACAGGGAGGGGACGAAGATGTTCTACAACACCCTTGAGGGGAAGCTCCTCAGTGTGAGGAGGAAGATCGAGGCCGAGATTGCCAAGGTTCTGGGTGTGAGTTGAGTGGATATGTCGATCGTAGGCACAATTGAGAGGATCAACGGTTCGCTGATCCTTGCAAAGTTCCAGGGGAGGCCGAAGCTCGGCGACCTCGTCCAAATCGGCGACCTCAAGCTCATGGGCGAGATCGTCCGTCTAACCGAGGATATAGCCGCCATCCAGTGCTATGAGATCACAAGCGGGCTGAGGCCGGGGGAGCCTGTGGTAGACACGGGTATGCCGCTGGTCGCAGAGCTCGGACCGGGATTGATGGGGACGGTCTTTGACGGGGTCCAGAGGTCAGAGATCGAACTCTGGAAACTTGCTGGCCCCTTCATTACCCGGGGCATCAACATCCCTCCCCTTGACAGAGAGAAGAGATGGCCCTTCGTCCCCAAGGTGAAGAAGGGAGCCAAAGTGGTGGAAGGCGACATCATAGGCGTGGTCCAGGAGACCTCTGCCCTCCAGCACAGGGTCATCATCCCCTTGGGCATGGGAGGGGTAGTAAAGGAGATCTCTGAGGGCGACTTCACCGTCGATGAGCCCACTGCCTACATCGAATCGGGAGGGGTCACTCAGGAGGTTAAGATGATGCAGAGGTGGCCGATCAGGGTCCCAAGGCCGTTCAAAAAGCGCATACCTCTGACGAT
>DAOVCM010000096.1 GCA_030670015.1 Candidatus Bathyarchaeota archaeon | reverse complement strand
AGAAGGAGGAAGTTGCCATGGCCTGGGCTAAGAAGATCGGGACCCCTTATGTGGAGGACCTTGTCTTCGCCGAGAACTTCCACAATGACTTCTCGGAGTTACTCGGAATCAAGGTTCTCCCAGGGGATGTTGACTACTCCGTCTTGCTTAGGGTTGTCGAAGAGGAGAGGGCTAGGCGCGCAGAGCTGTCTAGGGATGAGAGGAAGGCCCTCGCTGCTGAGCGGAAGAAGAAGCGAGAGGCGAACAAGGAAGTTTATGGCTGGGCGACCTTCGATGGAGTCAGGATGGAGATAGGCAACTACACCGTCGAGCCGAGCAGCATATTCATGGGCCGTGGCAAGCATCCTATTAGGGGCAAGTGGAAGGAGGGGCCCCGTCACGAGGATATCGAGCTAAACCTCTCGCCAGATGCACCGAGACCTCTGGGTAACTGGAAAGACATCCTCTGGCAGCCTGACTCCATGTGGATTGCCCGATGGAAGGATAAACTCAGTGGCAAGATCAAGTATGTCTGGCCCTCGGACTCCAGCTACCTGAAGCAGAGGAAGGATATTGAAAAATTCGATGACGCCATAGCGCTTAGGAAGATCCTGAGGAAGGTAAAGAGGCACATCGCGGAGAACCTTGACGCCGAGGACGTGAGGCGAAGAAAGACGGCAACAGTTACCTTTCTCATAGACCACTGCAAGTTCAGGATTGGAGACGAGAAGGATGAGGATGAAGCCGACACGGTTGGCGCCTCCACCCTCAGACCTGAGCATATCAGTTACAACGGCGACGGCACCGTCACCTTCGACTTTCTAGGTAAGGACTCCGTCCGCCACACCCTCTGCGTCGCCGTGCCAGACCAGGTGGTCACAAACCTGAAGGAATTCAGCGCCAACGCCGAGTCCACCTTGTTCGAGGGGGTCGACTCAAAGCGTGTGAGTGACTTCCTCGACGAAGTGAAGACAGGCCTCTCCGCGAAGGTCTTCCGCACCCACTACTCCTCTACTGTAGTTGAGTCCAAGCTGAAGAGGACGAAGGTCGACCCTGAGGATCCAGACTATGTGAAGAAGCACGCAGCGACCATGGCCAACTTGGAGGCTGCAATAGTCTGTAACCACAAGCGCACTATACCAAAGACCTGGGAGTCCTCTCTGCAGAAGAAGAAAGACAGGTTGAAAGCGCGACGAGCGAAAGCAAGGGAGAACGAGAAAAAGCTCAAGCAGCGAGGTAGAGATACCGAGAAGAAGTACGGGGAACGACGGGAGAAGTATGAGGCTAAACTGCAGGAGCACAAGGAGAAGCTCCAGGAATATCAGCGGCAACTCACGGAGAAGGAGAAGCAAGGCAGGTCCGTTAAGGGTATAAAAAAAAGGATAACGTCTAAACAGAAAGCCCTCAAGACCCAGCGAGATAGGATTAAAAAACTGAAAACAACCCACGCCCAGCGGATGAAGAAGCTGAGGGAGCAGACAGCTAAGAGGAAAGAACGTGACAAAGCAGCTATTGACAAGCTGAATCTCCAGATCAAGGCCCAACAGGAGACGCGGGACTACAACCTCGGCACATCCCTGAAGAGCTACATCGACCCTAGAATATACTACAACTGGGGTCAGAGTGTCGACTACGACTGGAAAAAATATTACCCAAAGACCCTACAGAGGAAGTTCAGCTGGATCGACCCCGAAACAATAACACCGCCTCAATAACATTGTCGCTCACCTTAAATCCAGAACACCCTACAAGTATGCTGGGTAGACATTTTGAAGAACCTTGTTAAGCGTAAGCTCAAAGCCGGAAAACCCAGCGTAGGCACCTGGATCAGCGTAGGCCACCCCGACATAGCAATGTACCTCGCCGACCTGGGATTCGACTGGCTCGTCTGCGACATGGAGCATGGACCCTACGGCACGGAGACCTACCACTTCATGGCCCAAGCTATGCTCTACAAAAGAAAAAATTGCATGCCTATGGCCCGTATCCCGTGGAACGACCTCATCTGGGCAAAAAAAGCACTTGACGCAGGAGCTACCGGCCTCGTCATCCCCAGGGTTGAGACCGCCGAGATGGCCAAGGAAACGGTCCGAATCATGAAGTACCCGCCTATAGGCGAGAGAGGCGCGGGCCCCAGGATGTCAGCCTTCCGAGACCCCGATTACTTCGCCACAGCCAACGATGAGACCCTCGTCGTTGTCATGATCGAGACCCGAAAGGGCCTCAAAAACATCGACAAGATCTTCAGCGTCGAGGAAGTGGACGCGTGCTTCGTCGGCCCCTCTGACTTCACCCTCGACATGGGCATCCACCGACAGTACGCCAACCCAGAATTCATCGAAGCCCTCGACCGCATCGTCGAGGCTGGGGAGGAGCATGGGGTCGCCCCTGGGATGCACTGCACCACAGGACCTGGCCCCACGAACATAAACGAAGCCATTGAGCGGGGATTCATGTTCTGCGCCGTTGACAGCGATGTCGGGTTCCTCCGAGCAGCTGCCTCAAACGCACTGAAGGGTATAAAGGGTTGGAAGCATATCGAAGAGGTCGAAGAAACAGAACTCTAGGGCTGATCCCCCGAGATCTGGATGCTCCTCCCCTCGGTGAGGGCCTTGGCTGTTTTTCTTCTGGCCTCCTGGAGCAGTCTCCAGACTGTACCCCGGGAAACCCCCATTCTCTCGCCGGCCTCCTCCTGGGAGAGCCCCTCCATATCAACGAGGCGAAGTGCCTCCAGCTCCGCTGGGTCTATGTAGATAGGAGGGCTCCCGCTGGACGGCTGTGGTATAAACGATTCAGCGACGGGCTGCTTACCTATATAAACTGGGGCCGGTAGGCGCCCCCTCCTACCCCGCCTCTTTCTCCTCCTCTGCATTTCCGTTCTGCTTTCAGTCTGCGGAATATTTATATCTTTGTGTTCATATGCACATAATTGGATGTGTGCATAAGCACAAAATAAGGAGATGAGAAAGAGAATGGGATGGAGAGGAAGAGGCGGAGGATGGGGAGGACGATACCCCGGAAGAGGCCCCTTTAGCAACCTGCCGCCATGGCAGAGGCCAGGACGGCTCTACGGCTACGGGAGGGGCGTAGGATACGGATATGGCAGAGGTGTTGGATACGGGTATGGCACTTCCAGTCCCTACGTCTGCCAGAGGTTTCCATGGCTTCCACGTTGGTGGTGGGCTGATCCACAAGCCAGGTATTCGCCAGCCTACACACCCACACTAGACCCCAGTACTGAGCTGAAAAGGCTGGAAGCCGAGAGGGAAGCCATGATGAGGGACATCGAGGAAATGAAGAAACACCTCGCAGAGGGGACAACTCCCACAACTTGGCCAATGTGGCCACCGGCACCTTATGGTCCAGCACCCTTCGCAGCAGCCACACCAGAACAGGAGAGACAGTTCCTAGAGCAGCAGGAGAAGGCAATCAGCTCCCAGATGGACGCCATAAAAAAACGTCTCGAAGAAGTAAGGAAAGAGGAATAGGTTATTGAAAGTCGCTGTGTCAGCCTCAGGTAGCAGTCTCGACTCCTCCGTGGACCCTCGCTTCGGCAGGAGCCCGTACCACTTGATAGTCGACACCTCGTCTATGGCCTTCGAGCCGCTTCCGAACGCCAGCATGGGTGCTCCCAGCGGCGCGGGCATCGGTGCAGCTCAGGCGGTTGTCCAGAGAGGCGTGGAGGCGGTGCTGACAGGTAACCTCGGGCCGAACGCCACACAGGTTCTCTCCCTAGCTGGTGTGAAGATGGTCACCGGGGCCAGCGGCAGTGTAAGACAGGCTGTGGAGGATTTCAAGCAGGGAAATCTCAAGCCATCTCCCCTCGTTGGAGTTAGTGGAAGCGGTTTCCTCGGTGGACGCGGTATGGGCATGGGACGAGGCAGAGGTATGGGGCGCGGCATGGGTATGGGTGGAGGACGTGGGATGTACGGCTACCCTGATCAGTCACAGGCACCAACGCAATTTTCTGGACAGGCGACCCAAGACCAGGAGAAGAAGATACTCGCCCAACAGTTAGAGCAGCTGGAAAGAGAACTAAGGGAAGTGAAGAAAAGGCTGGAGGAATTGAAGTGAAGAATGGAATACTCCTAGCGGTTCCCACTACAGGCGATCGCGGGATGAAGGAGACGGTCTCCGACATATTCGCTAAAGCCCCCACCTTCACATTCATTGACATCGTCGACGAGAAGGTCACGAAGGTGAGAGTGGAGGAAAACACAGCCTCGCAACTAAAACAGGGCACTGGCCCTATTGTTATGAAGAATCTGAAGGATAAGGGCGTGGACGTTGTCGTAGCAGGCGAGTTAGGGCCGGGGGCAAAAACCCTCCTAGAGTTCAGTAATATCAAGATGATACACGTGGAACGGGGCCTAGAGGTCTCCCAGGCAGTAGAGAGAGTCCTAGAGGAGATCAGAACCGCAACCTCGGTAACTTAACACTCTTTTTTTTGTTTAGTATGGTTACACGTTTTTGATGTTCACCTTTTTTGTGCTTTAACACGAAAATATTATATCAGATGCGTTCCTCTCTCGTAGATTCATGATCATCAACTTCCTAAGGGAATTAAGGGAGATCTGGAGCCGGCAACACATAAGTTGGAGGACCGTCGTAACCCGACAGGTCTTCAACCGATTCTTCAACCAAATGACCATGCAGTACTCCAACATCTACATACGTGAGCTCGGCGCATCCCCATTTGAACTCGGGACGGTTAACAGCGCTTCAGGCCTTGGAAGCACAGTAATTTCTCTACCCCTCGGATACTTACAGGATAGACACAGCGTCAGGAAGATATACCTAGCTGGCGTCGCGCTGCTGACACTGGTCCCACTACTGTACGCCGTAGCCTACCG
>DAOVCM010000048.1 GCA_030670015.1 Candidatus Bathyarchaeota archaeon | reverse complement strand
TACTTCAAAACGAGAGGAGGTTAAACAGTGCGTAAGGAATACTTCTTCTAATCCCCGTTTCGAAAAAATGTTCAGATGGTGCGCCCCTACATAATTTAAAATTAAGCTTCAACGTAATAATTATTGGGGCGCTCTCTCTATTGAATAGTTATAACAATCAGAAAACAATTTTAACCCCGCTTGAGATAGCAGCCTTATTCGGTTTTCCAACTGATCTACAGGAAAAACTCTCGAAGAGAGAAGATGATGCTCCACCATCAAATGATTTAATCGATCGAGTAAGCTCAGCTTCAATTGACAAAACTCTAACAGACTTGGAGAGAGAACGAACCAGTATTTTGGAATCCATAAATCTCTTTGAGAGAAGAATAGAGAGAGCAGAAGATGAAAAACGAGAACACATAAAAGAACTGGAAAATCTCTCCAATCTAGCACCGTCGCTGCAATCCCTAAAAGAAAAACAAGTCAGGAAGCTGATTGAGACAGACAAAGAAATATACAATAATCTAGGAATCGAGCCGAGGAAATCAGATATTGAAGAAGATGAGCTAGCTCCCCCCTATCCAACCCTAGGTGTAGCCACAGTAGGGATCTTAATGATCCTCATAGGGTCCATTATTCTGATACCTCTCGTTTTACCAACTACAATAAAATTAGTGTTAGGGATTGGATTTCTATTAATTGGCTTCGCCAACCTAGTAAACAGTCTATTGCACACAAGAAAGAAATCGACACAAACTAGACATAATGATGTAAATTTGAGATGACGGTCCATGCCACCAATGCTCCCCGCCTTCGCACCTAACTTCATCATGTATTGTTTAGGTATAGCTTCGTACATTGAACCTATGTTTTTACAAGCTCCAGAAAACCACGATTTCACTCTTACAGCTATAGTCCCCGCCTTGAACGAGGAAAAAAACATTACTAGGACACTGGAAAGTCTGCTAAACCAGACCAAGAGGATTAAAAGTATAATCGTGGTAGACGATGGAAGTAATGACAGCACTAGTGAAGTAGCGAAAAAATATAGAGGTGTGTATGTTCTACGGAACCCTCAACGCATTGGAAAAGCTGAAAGTATAAACCGAGCTTTGGACTTGGTCGACACCGACCTTGTCATGATCGTGGACGCAGACACTGTTTTAGAGGAATCCTTCATAGAGAAAACTGTAAAGACCTTTATGGAAAGGGACATTGCCGCCGCTAGCGGATTCGTCATACCATCAGAAAGAAGCTTGAATATGGCTATTAAGAAGGCGAGGGTTGTTGAGGACTTCTATGCACAAACAACGCTGAAGAGAGGGCAAGACATGGTAAACGGCCTATTCGTAGTATCTGGCTGCTGCGCCGTTTATAGGACACATATCCTCAAGCAGTATCGAATCCCAACGGATACTTTTACAGAGGATCTTGATCTCACCTGGTCACTGGAGCTTGATGGCCATAGAACCTCCCTCATTGAAGCTTACGCCTCCACCCTCGAACCAAATGGTCTAGGTGAATACGTGACACAGATTAAAAGATGGTATTATGGTTTTTTTCAGTGCCTTCACAAACATGGTTCCAAAGTCTTTTCCAGCAAGCCTTTAACCTTCACTGTGGCGTTGATCCTAGTAGAGTGCCTGGTATTTACACTCTTTTGGGCAGCTGTTCTAGGACTGCTAGTTGCTATGCCCTTGCTTGTTAACGAATTATTTTTTCTGAGATGGTTCGTGATAATTATGTTAGGACTAGACCTGATTATGGTGTGTTTCCCAGCTGTTTTGAGAGCTTATGGTGCAGGCGTTCTCAAAGATTTTTCCTTAGGTTTACCGATTTATTACTTCCTAAGAATAGTGAATACCTTTGTCTGGTGGGTAACCCTTGTTGAGTGGATCTTCGGTTGGGGGATAACTTGGAGAAAATCACACTAACCTGAGAAATTTATTAGGTCATAAACACTTATTTCGCTCGCTATTTTAACCATCCTTCTGACAATGATGATCATCAGACTTATCATACACTCCCTTCATCACGTAATCTCTTCATCTAACTTCCAGTGCTCCTTATTATGTTACTTCCTATAAGCTAGACATATAGTTCAATTTTCCATATGATCCTTCAAGGAACCTCTTCTGAGAATGAGTTTCAATTAAGCTTCAAGAGAGATAGTCGCCGTAACTCCCTCACCTTGAAACATAAACACTATGATGTTGTAGGCTTTTACACATATTTACCCCAGAAACTTTATCTTTCACATATGCGACATCATAAGGTGTGTGTTAAATATGCCTTACTGTCCAAGTTGCGGCAATGAAATCGGTGAAGAGGAAAGATATTGTCCACATTGTGGTGAGAGTCTAAGGAAATCCGAGTGGGACGAAAGACGTGGTGTCTCGTCAGCCCCGGCAGGAGCCATGGACCATTTATCAACTGCGTTCAGATTGGCAAAGGAGAAGCCTATGGTTTTCGCACCTGCCGTGATTGGTGGGATTATATCAACTCTGATCAGCCTTTCAACTAGGGGCGTTACCGGGTTCTCTCGTTGGCAATACTGGCAGGATTGGGGAAGTGCGCCGTTTAACGCACCAGCATTCACATCTCTCTTCCTATTTGCAGGACTGATCACCCTTGTAGGTTCTATTATAGCGTATATCCTTAATTTCGCATCCATCGACATGTCTCGGGACGCATATTTGGACAAACCATTGAACCTTATGGAAAGCATAAACTATGTTCTAAGTAGGATAATTACATTCATAGTAGCTTCCATTATAGGCGCCATTATGTCCATCACTATCATTCTCATCCCCGTTGTAATCATCATGTTCGTGATACTAGTAATAGACGAGACAGGTATCGGAGACGCCATCTCAAAGGCCTTCAGTGTCATAACAAGCGACCTAGGCGATATTATCATCGTCTTGGTGGTAGCAATAGTTGGATCTATTGCTCTAGGAGCGGTTCCTTTAATCGGTAGTTTACTGTCGGTATGTCTAAATGTAATAATTGGCCTTGCTTTCATCGACATATACTTCCATTACAAAGGGCAAGCCTAAATCCACATTTTCGGGAATACGCTCCATATTCCTAAAGAATTCCTAGTATCCAGATTTCCTACGTCCATAATGAGGATGGGAGAAAGAATCCCCTTACCCGAAGGGGATGGGTCATAGATGACAAACAAATGATAGTTAGGATTGACATAGAAGAGAGAGGCACATTTTGAGTTAATCTGTGTGGAATAGGAGCATTCGCCAACCCTCAAACGTATGGTGTCATCTATCTAGCACATTTTAACGAATCTAGAAAAGACCGCTTAAAGACGATAAAGTGAGATCAAAAAAGATAGGTGCAAACCACAGCCGAGACTGTTTTTTATGTGATGTCTACTTCATAAATTCTTCCTTACTACTCATCCCGAAAAATTAGCGATCTGAAAATTAAGTAAAAAACAGAGATATCTGTGTCGAAGATTCAGGGAAATAAATAATTGGAAAAGCATTAAAATGGAACACGTACTATTCTAGCTGGTTTTGTCTTTGGTAAGAGAGAAAGTAGATCCATTCGAGTTCGTCGTTGAGGCCAACAGGTTGATGCGAGAAGGAGGCCTGTTCCTTGTCACGGCTGGGAAGGATGGGAAGCCAAACGCTATGACCATTGGCTGGGGGCTGGTGGGAACCATGTGGAGGCAGCCTTTCTTCACCGTAGCAGTCCGTCTATCGAGGCACACATACAAGCTTCTAGAAGAGGGGGATAATTTCACCGTCTGCCTTCCCTCTAAGGGAATGGAAAAAGCCCTCGATGTCTGCGGAACCAAGTCTGGCCGTGACATCGATAAGTTCAAGGAACTGGAGCTGACATCCAAGCAGGGATATGCGGTCGATGCCCCCTACATTGTGGAGTGCCCAGTCCACTATGAATGTAAAGTTGCCTACAAGACGGAAGTTAAACCGGGTCAGCTGGACAGGGTACTTGAGATGGACGTTTACCCAGGCGGGGACTACCATGTACTCTACTTCGGGCACATTATAGGAGTCTTCGCAGAGACAGGAGCGGCTACACAGTTACCATAGAAATCTTATACTCAGATGATGTGAGATAAAAAAGGTGATGTATGCGAAATGAAGGTTCTAATCGTATATGATTCCCGATCTGGGAACACGGAGAAGATGGCGTACGCAGTTTCCAAGGGCGTCGAAATGGAGGGCGTCGAGGTGGATGTTAAAAAGGTCGATGATGCCTCGGTGGATGAACTCCCTGACATCGATGGGCTAATTCTGGGCTCCCCCGTCTACTACGGGCTTCCTACTGGAAAACTCAAAGAGTTCATAGACGCCTCGGTAAAGTACCACGGCAAACTTGAGGGAAAGGTTGGAGCAGCCTTCGCTAGCAGCGGAGGAATCCATTCAGGCGCTGAGACAACAGTGATCGCATTACTGGAGGCCCTGCTCATCCACGGGATGGTCGTACAAGGGACCTCAGGGAGAAACCATTACGGAGCAGCCTCAGTCGGCGCTCCAGATGACAACGCAGCGGAAGCCTGCAGGAAGCTTGGTCAGCGAGTGGCAAACCTAGTGAAGAGAATCCACGGTTGATAACTTAGACTCATTTTTTCTATTGTTTTTCGATTCGACCGACCAGTTTGACGAGGGCATCCATCAAGAGATCGGTGCATAGCTGCCTCCGTTTTTTATCTTCTTCTGTGAAGGGGTGGAAGAAGCTCTTTTTGTCTACGGGGTTGTCACTGACGACATGCACGGCTGCTGCCCTAATCCCGTACAGATTTGCGATGGTGTAGATCGCTGAGGTCTCCATCTCTATGCCGAGGAGATTCCTTGACTGCCATTTCTCTAGAAACTCCTGCGTCTCTGAGGCGAAGGAATCAGTTGTGAAGATAGGGCCATAATAAATATTGATGTCTGATCCTGCGTATACCTCGTCAAGTGTACCTGATAGGTCTCGGAGTAGGCTGAAGTCTGCGGAAGCGGGGTAGGTTTCCTCGACAAAATGCTTCGTCGCACCCTCACCTCGTAAGCAGGCTGTTGGGACGATGAGATCTCCGACCCTGATCTTTGTCTGAAGGGCTCCTATGAGGCCTGTAAATATTATTCTGTTACACGGTGTGAACCTGAGGTAATAAGTACAGTCGCTGGCCAGAGGACTCCCTATCCTGGTGTTGAAAACGGAGACCTTAGTACCACCGATCTGAGCATTAAAACCTCGATAGAAGCCTTTGAGTTCCTTAACTTTCTTGGCTCTGAGCTTTATTGCCTCCAGGGTTGAATTCATCGGTGTTAACAATACTATCTCCTCAACCTCACCAGCTTCACATCCATAGAAGCTTCTTGTGAAAACACTTGGGTCACCTTCAGGCATCAAATATTTCACCTCATTAGAGAGTCGTATCTCCTAAAGATAAAATTCTTTTGCGATGTCTGAGGTGAATGGATTTAAGAGGGGAATGGGTTCACGCTTGCATTGACACAGGCAGTACAATATCAGACATCGCCCTACCATCCTAGTGCTACTTCCTTACCACCGGATTGTCGTAGAAGAGTCCTTTCAGTGATGTACGTTTTATTGGTGCGGAATAGGAAATGTACAAAGCAGGAGTGAAGAGACAAGTATAGAATCACTACATAATTCCTATTTAGCAACATCATGAACGAGGCTACGACCTTTGTCCAGTAGCGAACATGCTATCATATTAGATTTAATATCAGCCTCAAGGGAAAAGTGTGTAACTTTACTGAAGGATGTCCATTATCTCCTGATCTGAAGCGTTTCTGTTAATCTCTATTCTCTCATCTAGGGGTTTCAGGTGGCTCATGTTAACCCGTCGACGTCGGACGCCTGTGATCTCCTGAGGGCCTGTCACCAGAACATAGTTCCTGTCGATGATGTCCACGATAACGCAACGGCAACCTGCCTCCCTCCCTGTGAGCTTCACACACACTCGTCCAACCTCCAATGCCGACATACTGTTACCTACCCGCACAATATTCCTCTACAATCCTTTTAAGGATTCGCGCCGTACCAGCTACCTCAAAAAGCTCAGTGTTCAAGACCACATCATATATGGAGAGGTCTGTAATGTCTATGCCGTAGTAATTCATGAAGCGCTCTCTCTCGCTCGTCTCCCTCACTAGAGTCTCTTCTCTAGCTACCTTCGGGCTGATACCCTCTCTAAGGGCTATCCTCCTGATCCTAGCCTCTATTGGCGTGGTGAAGAAGATCCTAATGTCAGGGGCTTGAGCTATCCACCCTGAAAGGGTTGCGTCGATTACCACTCCGCCCTTCTCCGTCTCCGCCCTAGTCCGCTCATCGATCAGTTTGTCAAAATCAGGGTTTTCTTCGGTCAGCTTTGACATGTCCTTAATTGTAATCCCGCGCTCCTCCGCCATCTGCCTGAAGATTGTCCCTGAGGACACGTATCTTAGGTCGAACGTTTCAGCGAGTATTTTAGCGTGCGTGGAACGACCGGACCCATGGACCCCACTCACGGTTATGACGAGTCCTCTATTGAGGGGTTTCCCTTCAGATATGGTCATTGTCTATGCTGTTCCATTAGCTCTCTTTAGGATCAATCTCAAATGTGAGGCCAAGAACCCTTGAGATTATAATGTTGGATGCGATGGAGCAGAGGATGTACCAGTTTCCGATAGTGAGCTCGGAACCCCAAAAGGGGGCGCTGAAAGGCAT
>DAOVCM010000224.1 GCA_030670015.1 Candidatus Bathyarchaeota archaeon | reverse complement strand
GAGGCACTTAGATACGAGTGAATTCTCAAAGGATTTACTTGACAGAAATAGTACAAGTGCATCTTCGAAGTATCTACTGTAATATTATTTCCACGTGTTCGTAATAAGCGTGCGCGTCAGCGTGTAATGAAAATAGTTTTTCTCAGATAATTTTTCATTACTATTGAATAGACGTTCATCCCTAAACCTGTTGTTTGTGTAGGACTATGAATTGTGATAGGTTCTCCATAATTTACGTTACAAGCTGGCGCGCGCTGAACGGAGCTTAATTTAGCCTTTTTTTCACTGAAAAATCTATAAAATTTACGAAAAGAAAGTCAGATCAGGCTCTGTTTAATAAGTAGCTAAACACATATTTTGATGGAAAAAAGGGTTTGTCAGCTTTGTCTGCGACTCATTCCGTAGATGGCGCCCGCTACAATGAGTATCCCGACAACGATTATTGCGAAGGGTCCGAGGTCAATTTTCCACCCTAACAGTTCCTCCGCACCCCAGAGAATTATTATTATTCCTATGAAGATGCCGAAAATTGAACTGCCGTGTGGAAGTCC
Source organism: Candidatus Bathyarchaeota archaeon (assembly GCA_030670015.1). Classification (GTDB taxonomy): domain Archaea; phylum Thermoproteota; class Bathyarchaeia; order TCS64; family TCS64; genus DAOVCM01. The sequence goes on along the minus strand of DAOVCM010000224.1, from coordinate 2,234 downwards.
GAAACATTCATCGCGCTTCTCGCGTCTTCTTATTCCGCCTCTCTTAGGATAGAGCGCAGCTCCACATTTAACGCAGTACTCCGTACCTTCCTCATTGTCTGTACCGCATTCAGAGCAATAGACCATGATCGCTATCTCTGTAAGAAACGTTATTCAGGTTAAACGCTCTTAAGTTTTTGGATAGTTAATACACTCTATAGTATAAGATCCAAGACATTCAAATTTGAGCCAATTCTTAAAATGCAGTAACGTTAGATCCCAACTGGATAGTGGAACGGCGAATGAGAGTGCTCTTTGTTGAACCTCCGAAAGACTACTGGTTCGTGATGGGAGAGTATCTTCCGCCTCCCTTCGGGATTCTCCAGCTTGCCGCCTACCTTGAGAGAGAGGTCAAAAATGTGGAAATCGAGGTGGTGGACTGCAACACGCATCAACTGGATTGGAGAGGATTGGAACGGCGAATAGAGTCCCTCAACCCCGACATCGTGGCTCCGAGTTCCCTCGCGACGTGCAACACCTACTTGGGAGTCAGAACCATACAGACAGCTAAACGTGTAAACCCTGACATCCTCACTGTAACCGGAGGTCAACACTTCACAGCAACAGCCCAGGAAAGTCTTGAGACCTATCCAGAGCTCGACGTCATCGTACGAGGGGAAGGAGAAATAACATTTACGGAGCTGGTCAAAAACACCGAGGATCGATCATCCTTCCCCGGAATACGTGGGATCTCCTTCAGATCCAACGGAAAGATACGCCACAATCCTCCAAGGCCGCTGATAGAAGACTTGAATGACCTTCCATATCCAGGATACCACTTCATCGAGGATGACGTTCACAAGTATCACTTCGCCGCCATGGGGGGTCGAAACGCTCCATACGCACTGGTCGAGGGTTCAAGGGGCTGCTTACACCGGTGCACCTTCTGTACCCAATGGGCCCACTGGCAGGGAGCCTGGAGGCTGAAATCGACGGAGAGGATCGCTGACGAATTCGAGCACTGCTATCATAAATACGGGAGCCGATTCATCTGGCTGACGGATGACAATTTTGGCCCGGGCGAGAGGGCGGGCATCCTCGCTGATAAGCTCCTGCAACGAGATGTGGAAGATGACCTGATGTGGTTCGCACAGTTGAGGTGCGACGATGTCGTCAAGAACAGAGAGGCACTGCCTAAGTTGCGGAAGTCTGGTCTTCGCTGGATCATGATTGGAGTTGAGAGCCCGAGAGAGTCTACTCTCAAGGGCTTCAAGAAGGGAATAGATGCGGATGATGCGAGGCATGCTGTGAGATTGTTGAAGGAGAACGACATCTTCGCACACGCGATGTTCATGATAGGTGAGCGAAAGGATACACACGAATCAATCGCACAGTTAAGGGAGTTCGCCAACGAGTTGGATCCGGATTTCGCGATATTCACCGCCCTCACACCTTTTCCAGGAACCGAGATATACGAGGAAGCTAGACGGAATGGTTGGATTGAAGATACGAACTGGGCTCACTACGATATGGCTCACGCCATAATGCCAACGGAGACCCTGTCAAGGCTTGAAGTACAGGAGGAGCTTTACGAATGCTATAGAAGTTTTTATGGTTCCTGGAGGAGACGGCTGGAGGGAGTTTTAGCCAGGAACGAGATGAAAAGAAGGATTCACTGGCACATGGCTGGCCAGGGCATCGTAAACCAATTTAAGATGCTTTTTTAAACGAGCACGCTAGCGCGCGCGGGAGCTACGGCCTTCACAACCGTGGTGATCGGCTCTATAGGGATCATGTGCGGACTCACAATACCGACGCTCGACTTCGAACCGACCCTGGCGGAAACATCGAAAATATTAACCCTCACGCTTTTGACCATAATCTACCTTGTCTTCTGGATGATCCTTGGGATCCTCCACTCGGTGCTGACCATGCGGACGACGACATCGATCATGGCCTCAGTTGCCACGTGGATGACATTCTCGATAATTATCAGCATCCTCGCATCAGTAGTCGCCGTGCGCGCGAGGAACTCTTTTGATAGAGACTTTCCCTTGGCTGATAACGCTTCCATAAACTTTTGTATTAAATAACTGAAGACCGACCAGTATTCATGAACATCATCACTCTCGAAGGAACATATAAGGAAATAGGACAGCAACATGGGTATCTTTTAAAAGGATTTTTTAAACCTCCTCCAGCATCTGATTCTAAGAAAAAATATGCAGAGCAATGTGTGAGACTCATGGAGGTGT
>DAOVCM010000047.1 GCA_030670015.1 Candidatus Bathyarchaeota archaeon | reverse complement strand
CCTGCTCTCACTGCATGGAGCCATGGTGGCCGAGGGAATCCCGGAGGCGGAGGGAACCCTCTTGAAGGCAGTCAGGAAGCTCGTGGGAAAATCCGTTCCGATCTTCATCACCCTGGACCTCCATGCTCTCGTCTCGAAGATGATTGTGAGCAATGTAGATGCCATCTTCGGTTTCGACACTAATCCTCACATCGACATGTACGAGAGGGGCGTGGAGGCAGCAGAGAACTTGGCTTCTACACTGGAAGGTAAGATCCGCCCTGTGGTCGCCCTGACGAAGGTTCGCATGATGCCCCCCACCATCAACCAGAGAACCACAGAGGGCCCCATGGTGAAGCTCCTGGAGAGGGCGAGGGAGATGGAGGCAATGGAGGGCGTGCTCAACGTCTGTCTCTTCCCGGCCTTTCCCTACGCCGACGTGAAGAGGGTCGGCTCCAGCGTTGTGGCAGTTACCGACAACGATAGGGAGCTAGCCCAAAAACTCTGTGACGAACTCGGGGAGATGTTCTGGACGCTGAGGCATGAGTTCCTGAAGGAGCTGACACCCATCGAGACAGCTGTCGAAAAGGCGATCGAGGCCGAAGAGGGGCCCATCATCCTAGCTGATGTAGCCGATAACCCAGGCGGAGGCGCACCAGGAGACGGCACCGAGATCCTCAGGGAACTAATCAAGAGACGCGCCAAGAACGTAGGTATCGCCGCTATAAAGGACCCCGAAGCCGTTGAGAAAGCAATAGAGACAGGGGTCCGAGGTAAAATTACCATGAAGATCGGTGGCAAGACCGACAACTTCCACGGAGAACCAATAGAGATTACGGGAGTTGTGAGGACGATAACCGACGGCTTCTTTATTCACAAGGCAGGGGGCGTGGGAGTGAGGGCCAACGTTGGGAGGACTGCGGTCCTGGACATCGACGGTATAGAGGTTATTATAACAGAGAGGAGCCACGCCCCTAATGACCCGGAGATCTACCGGAGAAACGGCATCGAGCCCACCGACAAGAAGATCCTAGTCCTCAAATCTAGAGGCCACTTCAGGGCTGCCTATGAGCCCTTCTCCAAGGAGGTCATAGAGGTCGACGCTCCCGGGCTTACCACTCCTAACCTAAGCTGGTTCACATACACGAATGTCCCGAGACCTCTCTGGCCCCTTGACAAGATTGATCCTGTACAGCATTTCTTATAACCAAGCGGAGATGAGGAGCCCTCGCCGCTCGCGAAAAAAGGGATTATGTTACGGTGATTGAGGCCTGCCGTGCCTTAAGGAGCCTTGCCAAGGACGCTGTCTTCTCGGGGAGAAGCTCCATGATGGGAAGATGATAGGGGCACCTCCCCTCGCACTCACCGCACTGGACGCACGTGGAAGCCTTCTCGATGACCTCGGCGAACCGCTCCTCCGTCCCGGGCCTCCACCCCATCCTCTTCAGGAACTGGCTCTCCGCCCGGAGGACGAAGGTGATGGGGATTCCCTGGGGGCAAGGCTGGCAGTAGTTGCACGCCCGGCAGAACTCGCTCCCAAGCTCGACCTTGTCCTCCTTGATTAGCCCAAGATCCTCCTCTGTGAGGCCGTGAGACCCCGAGGCGACCTGGAAGTTCTCTTCCACCTCGGAAACCGTCATCATCCCAGGTATTATGATGTCCACATTCTCCTTACCCAAGACGAACTTCAGAGCCGTGTTCACGTTGGAGAAGGCCCCACCCCCGAATGGCTTCATAGTGATGATACCAACGTTCATCTCCTGGCAAAGGGGCAGCAGCTCCTCCTCAGGCTTGGGGGTGAGATAGTTGTACGGGATCATGATCGTCTCGAAGATGTCCTCCTTCACGATCTCCGCCAGGAGCTCAGGATTGTGGCTCGTGATCCCAATATGCCTTATCCTCCCCTCATCGTAGGCCTTGTACACAGCCTCGATAGCCCCGCCAGGACCCTTGATCTGCTCCCAAGCCTCCACCGAGGAGACATTGTGAAGCTGGTAAACATCGATATAATCCGTCCTCAGGTTCTCTAGGCTGGTCCCCAACTCGGCGTACAGCTCCTCAGCCGTCCGGCGACCCGACTTCGTCGCAATGTAGACCTCATCCCTGACGTCCTCAAGGGCTTTACCTATCCTATCCTCGCTGTTCGTATAGCCCCGAGCCGTGTCGTAAAAGTTGATACCAAGCTCGTAGCACCGGCGGACAACAGATATCGCCTCCTCCTCAGAGACCCTCTGGATAGGGATGCCGCCAAAACCGAGGACCTTGACCTTCAAGCCAGTTCTACCCAGAATCGCCTCCTTCAACGCAAATCACACGTCTCAAAGATAATGGTCAAGTATGAATTTACCGGAAATTTTGGTGCAAGGAGAAGGCGTGACCGTTCTTCCTGATAACCATGAAATCTTGTTAATTCATCTGGCCACGTTGAGATATCAACATGTACGCGCGCGGGCGAATTCAATAATTGGTGTAAAATGTTTTTAATTCATTTTCACTTTATACGCGCCAGCGTGTAACGTAATTCGCATTTCTCCGTATACAGCCGTTGATTTGTATGTTGAATAAGCTTAATTCTATCCGTGCACCTGGTGCACGTCAATAATTGGGCTTATCCAGCATTTAAATTAGCGCCACATAGGAAAGCGATGAAATTTCGTTACAAGCTGGCGCGCGCAGGTGAAGCGAGAACAACATGTCGTTATTGTTAATGTAGTCGAGGCTGGCTGCGTAGTAGCTTGACCAGCCATGACTGGCAACAAGATTGATACCTAGGTCATGGAAATCTTGCACATTCTGTAGCGCGCGCGATCACAAGAATTGCCAACTCTATTCATGTATATCCTTCATAAGATAGATTGCAGGCAAGGCGGGGACATTGATAAGCCCGAGTATCAGATAGATCGTGTAGAAAGGGAGGGTATCGCCTAAGACCCAGAGCATCACGCTCCCGAGGGTGGCCCCCACATCCCAGACGCCCATCATATAGGACATCGCTAAGGCCTTGGTCTCCTGGGTGACAGTGTTCGCCAGCGTCGCCCACTCCGTCACTGCCCGGGTTCCCCAGCAGAGGCCGAAGAACACGAGCAAGGGTAGTAATAGGGGGATGCTCCTGGCGTACGGGATCGCGGCGTACACCAGGATCAGGACTCCAAATGAGGCGAAGAGGACCTTTTTAGCGCCCAGTCTGTCGGATAGGGTGCCGGCGGGGAATTTGACGAAGGCGTTGGCGAACCCCACGACGGAGAAGAGGAGTGAGGCCAGGGACGGGCTGAAGCCGAGCTCCCGGACGGCGTAGACGGCGAAGAGGGCGGTGAACACCATGTTGGACATCGAGTAGGTCGCCCTGATCAGAGTCAGAACCAGGACGTTCCTGTTCCCAAGGACCATTCTCAATGCGTCGAGGGTACCCAATTGAACCACGTCTCTCGAGTCATCTTCACTTCGTGTCCGCCCGGGGTTCCCAGGCATATTACGCAGGAAAAGCACCAAACCTATGGCAGGAAACAACGCCGTGACCAGATAGAGCTGTCTGTAACTGATACAGGTGATGAGGATCCCGGTGATGAGTGGACCCACGAACATCCCCATTGTCATGAAGGTCATGTACCTCCCCAGGGCGTCCCCTTGCCTCGTGGCGGGCGCCATGTCCGAGGCGGTCGACATGGCCAGCTGGTTGAAGGAGCCCGATGCGATGATCTGGTAGAAGGGTATTAGATAGAGCCAGGTGGGGCTCGCTGCGATGGCGTAGAGGACCGAGGCGGTGGCCTGTATGATGAAGGCGACGGCGAACATTTTGTTTCTTCCGATCTTCTCGGCTAGCAACGTGAGGGGTATCCTCGCCACAATCATGAGGAAGGACTGGATGGAGAGTATGAACCCAACCTGGAGTAGGGACATCCCCATCTCGAGGACGTAGAGCGCGAATATCGGCTGGGTGACGTTCCTCGTCAGCGAGAAGAGGAACGATGCCACCGAGACGATGTAGAAGCTCCGCGGCAGACTGTTCGCTTTCTCGCCCAAAGGGGGTTCAACTCGAGGACATCCACGGAAGTCTGGCATCTAAGATAAAGCTTATCATTTTATTCGTACGCCTAGAGAAGGCTTCTGCATTTTCAAGAGCGCCAGCTAGTAATTTAATTCGAATTTCTCGGTATACAGTAGTTGATTTGTGTGTTGGATAAGCTTAATTCTATCCGTGCACCCGGTGCACGCAAGTAATTGGGCTTACCCAGCATTTATATTAGCGCCACATAGGAAAGCGATGAAATTTCGTCACACGCTGGCGTGCGCGAAATTAGACCCTCATACTTGTTATGCTGGAATTTCATTTTATCGAGAGTAGATCAGGGACATCATTCTATGAGGGCTAGTGTAGCGCGTCTATTTCTTCATACTGGAGAATGTTTAGTTTTAACGGGAGAACCATTTGAGTGGGATGACCCATCTGTCGAACCAAGACTAACCAAGGAACAAACTATAGAATTAAAGAATATGATTATAAATGGATATTAGGATGTACATAGTGATTTACCAAATAGATTAGTTGTATACAAAAGAACAGATTTCAATGAAGAAGAAGTAGATGGTTTTTAACAAGAAATCATATAGAAATTAGCAAATACTTTAAATACTAGATAGTTTATTAAAAAAAAGTATTGGTATGAAAGTTCTAGTTTTAGGCATTGGAAATATGGGAGAACCTCTAGTCAGAGATCTCGTAGATAGCAACGAGGTTTCCGAAATTGTAGCAGGAGACATTGATATAAAAAGAGTAACGACATTCTTAGAGAGTTTAAACAGCGATAAGGTTAGTGCAATAAAAATAGATGCAACAAAGCCAGATAAACTCGTTGAAATTATGAAAGATGGCTACGACGTCGTTGCAGATACATTGAATTATAGGATAATCGGGGATTATCGTATTCCTGTTCTTAAAGCATGCATAGAGGCCGGCGTAAGTCATGTTGACGTTGTTACATTTGAAGGAGTCTTCGATCTCGATAAATCAGCAAAAGATGCAAATGTAACCATTATTCCTGGCTGTGGTTTAGATCCAGGCATCGATAGGATTCTCATTGGACGTGGTGCCCGAATGATGGATAAAGTAGAAAAGATTCACATGTATTGTGGGGGTTTTCCTCAAAAAAACACCTCTGTATATAATCATCCACTCAGATATGGCATAACATTCACCTGGACAAGCGTTATTAAAGCTGTTCACGGAAAAGCGAAGATTATCATGGATGGTAAACCAGTTATGATAGATAAACTAGAAAATCCAGAGATAATAACTTTCCCTGAACCTGTAGGAGAGTGTGAGGCCTGGTGGCTAGATTCTATGGAGGATGTCGCAAAGGGGCTGAATCTACCCGATGTTAAAGAGAGTTGGGGCAAGACGGTTCGATGGAAGGGATATTGTGATTTGTTTAAAAAATTAATTGACATGCAGATCACAAGCTTTGAACCATTAAATGTGAAAGGCGTTGAGATAACTCCGAGAGACTTTCTTATAGCGCTTGGAAATAAAACCATGCATTATAAAGAAGGGGAAGGGGATGTTGTGGTAGAGAGAGTTGAGGTAATCGGAAAGAAAAATGATGAAGACATAAACTATACTGCTACTTTAGTTGATCTTTATGATATGGAAACTAAAACATCTGCAATGGGTCGCACAACCGCCTATACATGCTCGATCATTAGCCAAATGATCGCCCGAGGAGACATTACAGAAAAAGGTGTTGTACACCCCGCAAAAATAGGCTATGACGAAGAAATGTCTAAAAGGTTCTTTTCTGAGTTAATCAAGAAGAAAATCAATATCACGGAAACTATAACAACCCCTCTCACATCTTAAGACGCGCTGTCTATAGGAACGATCTCAGAACATTTCTTCAAAACCTCTCTTTAAATGCTCCTGATCAATTAGTAAAAATTGATAAAAAAATTGATTGCCGTTATGAAGTTACTGCAATACCATAAAAACTAGGAAAAATCGGAAGACATCCAGTCTGTTTATTCTCAGACGTTAAAAATCTCAAAGGAGAGTCTGGCAATCGAGTTATCGCGCGCCATCTTGTAACGTAATTGACAGGTCAGATATTGGAGGTTATGTGGGCCTGAGTTTTAATCAGCTTTGGATATACATTAGCCGCGTACTCCAGCACTCTCTCTACCTCAACCCATGCTCCACAAAGGCTACACGCCATCCAATTATCCATGGCCGCTTCCATGAGTTCCTCTACGATTTCATTCACCGTCAATCCTCTAGCACTGACCAGTTCCCTACCATTCTAGTCGTCTCATGTCTGATCGTCAGCGAGTGTTAACCCACTCAGGTATAAACACATGTCTAGTGAACTAGTGCACCCTCGTAATTCTTATATGCCATTTTACCATTGATTTGTGAGATGGAATTATGGTAGAAGTTGTCGAGGCTGATAAATCGGGCAGGATCGTTATCCCGAAAGGCCTGCGTGAAGAGCTTGACATAAGGGAGAAGACCCGGTTTATACTGACGAAGAGGGGTGAAGGGCAGCTTCTACTTCAGAAGATCGACGTTGAGGAGATAGCGCGAAGACTTGAGGGGGAACTAGCCGGCAGGGATATCGATGTCATCGTCGAAGCGATCAGGAAGGAGGTCAATGAGAAGGTCAAAGTCCGCTATCCAGATCTTTCTGCTTGACACCAAGGTATTCATATCCGCCATAAAAGACCCCAGAAGACAGACGGGAACCCTCCGCCTCATCCTCCACCTCAT
>DAOVCM010000131.1 GCA_030670015.1 Candidatus Bathyarchaeota archaeon | reverse complement strand
TAATACATAATCCTTAAATATAAAATACAGATAAACGATGTTTTGGATGCTTTCATGACACGCCGTAGAACGAAACTGGAGATCTATCTTGAGGTCCTCAGGATCATCAAGAGCGGGACATGTAAGCCAACCCGCATCATGTACGGGGCAAATCTCTCCTGGAAACCCTTGCAGGAGAGCCTTAATTCGATGGTGGCCCAGGGCCTCGTCTTAGAAATTGACTCAAGCGATAACCGTGATAAACGGACTAACATAATCTATGAGATCACCCAGAAGGGTGAGAACGTCATCCGGTACTTCAGTAGGGCTAAAGACCTCTTCCAACTCGAGGAAATAGCCAAAATCGCATCATAGACTCCAGGACTCTGGATATCATAACCTGTAGGAATGACCTTTTTTAGATCTGGATCTTTCCATGCACAATATTCCTCTTTTCAACGTTCAGCTGGTCAGCCAGCCAATTCGTGGCCTCTTCGGAATCAATGTCGTAGATGACCTTGTAGATAGCTCCTCCATCCGGCATCTTGACCTCAACGCCCTTCATCGACGCCCCTAGTCCACACTCAAGCACTCCCCGGATGACAGTGGGGAACAGTCCTGGCTTGCTGACGCCGATCTCCTCGATGACAGCCCTTTCCTCCTCCTTCCTGAACTTGATCTCCATATCGGGCATCTCCTCCTGGTAAGAGTAATGGAGTTCGTTCTTCACCGCTGAGACCCTGAACAGCTTATCCTCGATATCGAAGGCGGCGAGGCTTACCCCTACGCACCTCTCCCTGAACTCAGCCCACCTTCGGAGGACGACAGTGTATGCAGGCCTCCTCACATCAGCTCTCACGGGGGTAGTAGGGACAGGGGCTGTCCCGGCAAAGAAGTCCTCCAGCTTTGAGATCAGAGTATCCAGGGTCTTCTCATGTTCTTTGAGGACATTAATAATGAGGTCAATAACATCGACCTTCTCGTCGAAGCCCATCACACCGCCTCCCAGCTATCCCTATGAAAAGGGCATAACCATCTTTTTAAATACAGTAGCATCATACCACAATAAAACATCTCATAAATAAACGTCAGGAAGAGTGAACAGAAACATTGTTACTAATTCGTGTTTCTAGATCACTAATGTAATGACCTTTTTTTAATGGGTGTCAATATTGCCCATTTCTTGGAAGAATGTACAGGAGTTAGGAAAGGAGGAAAATCAACATAAGAATTAAGAGTCTAAAATTACTCAGAGAAACAAAGGAAGAGGGGGGACTTCAAGAGGAGATCCCTCATAAAGTCTCCCTTCGGGGGTATCTACGCCCTTGAGATAGACCTGAGAACCTGTACGACGGTTTATTTTATGGATCTTTGCATCGGCACCGTTAAACCCGGTGTCAGCCCTTCCTGATTCGTCTTAACCTCTCAAGGGTGGCCAGTAGCTTGTCAAGGACGTCGGCAACGTTCTTGAGCTTCTCCAGGTCGTTCTCTTGGGTTAGGAGGGTCTCCATGGAGGAGAGCTTGCTAACAATGGTCCGCTCTAGGGATTCCAGCTGTATTCCTGCCTCCGTTGTGACCTCCTCTCCCTCAGCGACGATAACCACTCTCCGCTGGCACTTGGCGCACCATATCTCCCCTGACTTGAGTTGAAAGAGGGGTGAGCCGCACTCGGGGCAGCTCCGGCTTAGCATCCTAGCCCCTGACCTGAGTAGTTCCGCCATATCCCTCATACCGGTATCTGACACCGTCCACACCCCCTCATCCTATACCAGCAGACCACTTTAGCCTTGTGTATCCAAGTTAAAAAGTGGAGAGACCAAAGGTTTACTTGCAGCCTGAACAGTGGTCTTCCTGATTCCCATAAAGCTCTAAAATATGATGGTGAACATTTAACGATATGAGTGATGAGTGGACCTCACCGGACTGGATGTACAGGGAGACTAAGCCGCCAGACAACTCGGCATACTTCGAGAACCTCACCCACTGTATCTTCCAGGCCGGTCTGAACTGGAAGGTCATCGCGCAGAAGTGGCCCAACTTCAAGAAGGCCTTCAATGACTTTGACATAGGGACAGTCGCTTCCTACGGCGCCGAGGACATCGGGCGCCTCGTAGAGGACAAGGGAATTGTCAGGAACAGGAACAAGATCCTGGCTACTATCCATAATGCGCGGGAGTTTGAGCGTATAGCCGCGGAGCACGGCAGCTTCCAGGGATGGCTTGACGGCATCGATAAATCCGGCAACTACGAGGTTGTTGTACGCCGCCTCATCGATCTGTTCAAGCACGTGGGCAAGAGCACTGCCCACATCTTCCTTTACACAGTGGGGGAGAACATCAAATACGATGAATCAGTCCTCGGACGAAGGTCCAGGCGCGACTGAGCTTTTATCCATTAAAAAGTGATGACTGTAGAGGTCGCTGGCCTAGTTCATCTTTCATATTTTTAAGGGGAGAAAGCATCTTCAGAAATATTCCAATTGACCTGTAATTGAGCGTAGACGGTGGAAATATGACTTACCGTGAGGGAGCTGAGAAATATTACGACCTGTTCGGGGCAAAAGCCGACGCCCCCTTCTACATCAGCCTCGCTCACAGGTATGGTGACAAGGCCCTCGAACTAGGGGTGGGCACAGCCCGCCTCGCCATCCAGCTCGCCCGTGACGGCGTCGAGACCTGGGGTATAGACAATGCCCTCCACATGCTCAAGGCAGCGGAAGCCAACCTGGCGAGGGAGTCCCACGAGGTACGGAACCGCTTACACCTCAAGCTGGCTGACGTCAGGGATTTCAACCTGGGTGAGCGCTTCGGCCTCGTTTACTTCCCCAGCTTCAGCTTCGACCATCTAATCGATAGGAAAGATCAGGTCGCAGCCCTTAGAGCCATACGTGGACACCTTTCCCCTGACAGTGTATATGCCTTCGACCTCGCTTACGTCCCAGAGATAAAGGCTGACAGCGGCTGGTTCGTGCAGAGGAGGCCCCTGGAAGAACACCGCATGGTGATTCGCACAGGGTTCCACAGGACGGACCCAGAGAAGAGGATCATGTCCATGGACCTTTGGTACGAGCTCTACGAGGAGGGCAGAATGACAGAGAGATACCACGAGGGAGGCGAGGTCTACATTCACACCCCAGACGGCATCAAGCACCTCCTCAAGGAGACAGGTTACAAGATCATTTCATGGTACGGGGGACATGAGGAGCAGGAGTTCACCGAGAATAGCGAGATGATGGTGATAGTAGCCCGACAAGCCTAGAACCAGGGGAAACCCCCCTCTGATCTCATATAGCCCACTGAGGGCTTCTATATTGTAACGGTATTGTGCTGTCAAAGTTTGTTTTAATGGTCTGACTGATATAGGATTAAGGCCTTGTCCACTTCTGCAGTTCCTTCATGTTCAACATTCTATTTCTAGTGCTGTGGACGGCGACGCCCATCAACTCTTTCAGGACCCTCGCGACTTCACGCCTGATACTCGCGTAAGGAACCGGTTCCATTTGATGGAGCTCCTTCGAAGCTGTCTTCCTTGTACGGCTTCTTTATAAAGAAGACCTGTTTCCTGTACGGCTTCAGCTCTAAACAGATGGTGTTTCTCAAGCTATCCTTTAATCCGAGTGTTTTCCACGTTCATCCACGCTACCCCCCCTCCCCCTATATGTAGCGTCCACTCCAGGAGTTCAGTTCTGGCTTCTTCTTCTCGCTTAGGGCCTCACGGCGAGCGTCCGTATTCCAAGGGCTTTATACCTGCATATCTTTTTTCGAAGATAATCACCTAGCTCTAACATGTATGAGATAGTGACGGTTGAAACGAAATAAAATGGGAAGAATTGCGTTTAGAGGTTCTCGATCGTCACAGGCTCGATGGTGTCGGCGAGTTCGAAGCTGAATATTTTCGAGTAGAAGTATAGCTCTGCCTCCAGACTTCGTTTGATATTTTTAGCCTGGCGGAAACCATGCTGTTCGCCTTCGAATGGTATGTACGCTACAGGACGACCCTTCTTACGCAGTGCTTTCACTATGAGCTCTGCCTGATTAGGAGGCACAACCTTGTCTTCAAGCCCTTGGAAGAGTATCATGGGGGCCTGTATCTGATCAAGGAAGTTAATGGCGGAA
>DAOVCM010000095.1 GCA_030670015.1 Candidatus Bathyarchaeota archaeon | reverse complement strand
AGGCTCTCCTCGTCTAAAGCGATATCGATAAACTTCTCCACACTTCCTCTGAGAGCCGGTTCCACGTCAACCACCCACCCTCATAGACCCAGACTCCAATATTAGGAATTTGCCCCTACTTCCCAAGATAGATACTTCAAGTTTATTCAATACTCAGCTACAATAAGGGTTTGAACTCTAAGAAGCTCATTATTCATTTTTTACAAACTCGTTATAAAAAAAGAAGATATTGAAATACAACTGTGAATATTTAATTTATACTCGGTGGTTTGAAGATGTGTGGAATTTTCGGCTGTGTCCTGAAGGAGGGAGAGGCTGCTCCGCTGATCCATCAGGGATTACGGAGGTTAGAATACAGGGGCTACGACTCTGTCGGCTTTGCCACCATCAGTGACGGAACTCTTCACATGAGGAAGGACCAGGGAAGGGTAGACGAGGTTGTCGGTCGCCTTGGCCTCGATAAGATGCCCGGATCCTTAGGTGTAGGTCACACTCGCTGGGCGACTCACGGAGCGCCTATGATGGTGAACGCGCACCCTCACACCGACTGCGAGAACCAGATTGCCGTGATCCACAACGGTGTCATCGACAACTTCCTGGAGCTGAAGGAGGAGCTGATAAACAGAGGGCACGTCTTCGAATCCCGGACAGACACCGAGGTGATCCCTCACCTTATCGAGGAGGAGATGAAGGGGGATATCAATATCGGCGAGGCGATCCTCAGAGCCTTGAGACGCCTTGAAGGTTCGTACGCTATAGCAGTGGTCTCGTCAGCCGACCTTGAGAGGATATATTGCGCACGGAACGAGAGCCCCCTTGTCATTGGAGTCTCTGATAAAGGTACGTTCTGCGCCTCGGATGTTCCAGCGATGCTACCCTATACGAATAAGGTTGTGTACCTCAGGAACGGCGAATTCGCCATTCTTGAACGGGAAGGCTTCAAGATTAAGCGGATCCAAGATGGCTCCGCCGTGGAGCGGGAGGTTGAGGAGGTCACGTGGACGCTGGAGATGGCGGAGAAACAGGGCTACCCCCACTTCATGCTGAAGGAGATCTTCGAGCAGCCCAAAAGTCTGCGGAACTCTCTCCGCCTCCAGCAACAGTACCTTGACCTGCTGACGGCCTTCCTGGACAGAGGCAGGGAGCTCTTCCTGGTGGCTGCCGGGACATCGTACCTCGCGTGTATAGCCGCGTCTTACATGTTCTCGAAGCTTGCAAGGCTCACGACGTATCCTGCCATCTCCTCAGAGTTCATAGCGCAGTATGGTTCCTCCGTCGGTATCGACTCAGTCGTCCTCGCCGTGAGTCAGTCAGGTGAGACCTATGACACGCTTAAGGCAATAGACCACGCACGGATGAGGGCCACGACGGTCCTCGGCGTCACAAACACTGTGGGTTCGACGCTAACCAGGGTATCCCGGGCTTACATCATCCAGCAGTCGGGTCCAGAGATGGGCGTGGCGGCGACGAAGACCTTCACTTCCCAGCTTATGGTGCTCTCCCAGCTCGCCCTCAGGCTGGCTAGGACCAGGGGGAAGGTGTCCCAGGACGAGGTTGACGACTTTGAGGCCCGTCTGCTTGAGGTGCCAGTATACGTAGAGAAGGTTCTGGAAAAGCATGGGACGAGCATCCGGAGCCTGGTGGAAAAGTACTCCGGTGAGAGATTGTTCCTATTCCTCGGTAGGGGTATAAGCGCTGCTACGGCGCTGGAGGGTAGGCTTAAGCTGCTGGAGCTGACTTATGTTCCATCGTTGGCCTATCCTGCGGGGGAGAGCAAGCACGGGCCAATAAGCGTGGTGGAGGAGGGTACCCCCATAATCTTCCTCTGCCCGAGGGGGGAGACCAGGAGGGAGATCGTCGGCAGCATCATGGAGATGAAGGCCAGAGGAGCCCGGATCATATCCGTATGTGAGGAGGGTGACAGAGACATCAAAGAGCTATCCGACGACGTCATCGAGATGCCACTGGGAATACCGGAGCTGCTCTCCCCTATCCCCTATATCGTGCCCCTACAGCTGTACGCCTACTACCTAGCGGTCGAGAAGGGGCTAGACCCGGACAAGCCTAGAAACCTGGCGAAGAGCGTCACGGTGCCCTAGAGCGTTTTGGAAACCCTTATGGGAGCCCATCTCTTTTCTTTACGGGATCCCCTTTGTTCGATGTCGATTTGATACGAAGGGACTTCCCGATCCTGCGGAAGGGTGTTACATACCTTGACAATGCGGCGAGTAGCCTGACGCCTGAGCAGGTGGTGCTCAAGGAGATGGAGTTCTACAGGGAGTACAGGGCCAATGTGGAGCGGGGCGTCCACAGGTTCTCCCAGAGGGCGAGCGAGGAATACGAGGCGGCCCACGAACATGTTGCCGATTTCATTGGGGCTCCATCCGCCGAGAACGTGGCGATGATGAGGAACACGACTGAGGGCTTGAACCTCGTCGCCAACTCCCTCGACTTGAGGAAGGGTGAGAAAATCGTCACCACGGTCATCGAGCACCACTCCAACTTCATCACGTGGCTGAGAGTGGCTAGGAAGCACGGCTGCACCGTGGAGGTAGTCAGGTCCGACGTAGAGGGCAAGTTCGACATGGGGGACTTCGAGAAGGTTGTTGACGACTCTACTCGGCTGGTGGCTGTGACCCGTGTGTCAAACGTATTGGGCTGCATCGTTCCGGTTAAAGAGGTGGCGGCTATTGCCCATGAGCACGGTGCTCTCGTTGTGGAGGACGGCGCGCAGGGCGTCCCACACTTGCGTACTGACGTATTGGATTCCGGGGTCGACTTTCTCGCGTTCTCGGGGCACAAGATGCTGGGTCCGACGGGGTCAGGCGGCCTCTACATCTCTAAGGAGGAGCTGTACCAGACGGCTCCCCTGTGTATTGGTGGGGGTACTATAGCGGATGTTAGTATCGACGACTACGAGCTGGCTGCACCTCCGCTGAGGTTCGAGGCGGGGACGCCGGCTATAGCCCAGGTCATCGGGCTAGGTGAGGCGTGCCGCTATCTGGAGCGGGTCGGGATGGAGGCTGTTGAGGGATGGGATGCGAAGCTGGCCAAGAGACTCGCCGAAGGGCTGAATGAGATAGAGGACGTCGAGGTCTATGGCCCTATCGATCCTAAAGCCCGTATAGGTATAGTCTCCTTTAATGTCGGAGACTTGAATCCTCATGACGTGGCCCTGAGCCTCGATGCGGATTATGATATCGCCGTCCGCTCGGGTCATCACTGCGCGCTTCCCCTGATGAAGGAGTTATTCAGCCTGCCGGAGGGAACGGTGAGGGCTTCAACCTACCTCTATAACACCGTGGACGAGGTTGAGAGACTCCTGGGCGCAGTGGAGGATATCTCCAGGGGCTGAAATCCAAGTAGTATCTTTGTCGAAACCTATCACGGGTAATGGGCACTGTCTATCGTTTCCATTCAGGGGGACTGACGCTATCTTCTGGCTGGTTATCATCGGGAGGCATAAAAAAGGGGAGGCCTACTTGACGAATCTTTTCGGGTTCTTGTCGAAGGTTTGTTTGCATCTCTCCGCGCAGAAGTAGTATGTCTCGCCCTCGTATTCGCTCTTCCACTTGGCCGTCTCCTCGTCGACGGTCATACCGCATATCGGGTCTTTGGCCATCTCATATCTAGCCCCTTTTTGAATGGCGGCTTTCAAATGTTTCGCCGGAGCCGCGCCTCTTTTATCTTCCCTCGATCCTACAGTTCCAGTGGTTCTCATGGTCTCATTGGATTATTTGAAGGCGGATATGGTCCTCGTAAACGGTAAGGTAGTGACAGTGGATGTCGACGGCTCCATTGTTGAGGCGGTGGCGATAAAGAATGGCCGTGTCCAGGCGACAGGCTCCACTACGGATATTATGAATCTGGCCGGTGATGAGACCGAGGTCATCGACCTGGGAGGTAAGACAGTGCTGCCTGGGCTCATCGACACACACACCCATCCCAGCGGTGCGGCCGTCAGATTCTACGAGATCGACTGCCGCTCTCCTCCAATCAGGAGGATCAGGGAGATCCTGGATATGGTAGCGGAGAAGGCAGCCGGACTGGCGCCGGGGGCGTGGATAAGGGGGGCTAACTATAACGACATTAAGCTTGAGGAAAGGCGGCACATTACCCGGTGGGAACTTGACGAGGCGGCGCCTGACAACCCAGTGTTCATCTGTAAGGAGACGGGACACCTTTACGTCGTCAATAGCGTAGTCCTGAAGCTTGCCGGGATCACCGGGGATACTCCGGATCCGCCTGGGGGTAAGATCGATAGGGACGGAGTGGGAGAGGCGACAGGTCTCCTCTACGAGACTGCCGGTCGATTGGTCTTCAACCTGATCCCAGCATATACTGTGAAGGAGATTGCTGAGGGGTTGAGAAAGGTATGGAAGCAGTTCTCCCAGTGGGGTGTCACCACCACCCACGATGCTAGTGGCCATCGGGATGCAATCAGGGCCTATCAGCAGCTCCTCGCTGAGGGCGTGCGTCAAGTAAGAACTCTGCTCATGGTGAGCGTCCGGGGGAATGACGGGGCCGATATCCTAGAATCTATGGTCTCCTTGGGAATCGAGTCAGGCTACGGGGACGATTGGCTGAGGGTGATGTCCCTAAAAATCATGGGGGACGGCTCGGGAAGCGGGGGCTCCGCCGCCGTCTACGCGCCTCAGCACAGGGGGATGAAGGACCTGGGGTTGATGACGACGAGTCCAGAGGAGATCACTAGGATGACTGTTAAGGCCCATGAGGCGGGGATTCGTGTAAGCATCCACAGTATCGGGGATCGGGGTATTGATGTGGCCCTTGATGCGATCGAGGAGGCCCAGTCTCGTATTCCAGTCTCTGACATGCGGCATAGGATAGAGCATAACAGCGTCTGTACGCCGAAGCAGCTTGAGA
>DAOVCM010000204.1 GCA_030670015.1 Candidatus Bathyarchaeota archaeon | reverse complement strand
AGGTACACTGGGGATGGAGCGAATATGAAAAGGATATTCGACATACAAAAAAGCGGGGTCAGTAGATAGAATGTCTTCTTCCGACCGATCTTGTCGGCGAGCCTGCCGAAGGGTGTGGAGAACACCGCCTCTGTAAGGATCATAGCTGTTGCGATGCCTCCGATAATAAACTGACTCGCCCCCTTCACCTCGAATACGTAGGGATACCTGAAGGTTATCATCATTGTACCCGTGAACATGTTTAAAGAGAGAAACAGAAGCCATCTCTTCACAGCAGTACCTCGCTGAAAGACTTCCTGGAAGTCGCCTAGGAGGCTCATCTTCCTAGACTCCTGTTTTGGTCGAACGATCTCGGTCAGCCTCAGGGCCACATAACCGACTAGCGCGATTCGAGCGACAAACTGTATCCAGTAGAGGGGTCTTATACTCTCCGTGCTAATGCCACCAAACAGCGTGATCAGGACCGCCGCGATGGTTGGCGCAAACAGAGTCGGGAGGGCACCCAGACCCTCGCAAAGGGCTTTTCCAGTGGCTCGATCTGCGTTCTTCAGCGAGAGATCGCATATAACGACGCAGGAGCCCAGGCGCATCCCTAGCCCTGATATCAGTATCGCTGGTATGATGAACTCCCAGCGATAGGCGACTGCATACAGTAACGGTACCAGTGTCAAAATGGAAATACCGAGTAGGAATATCTTTCTGACGCTGTAACGGTCCTGTATCCATCCAAGGGGTAGCGAGATGAGCGTGCTGCCGAGCCCTGAGGCGCTGTTAACCGCCCCAAGCTCTACTGGGGAGGCGCCGAGTTCTCGTATGTAGATATTAGAGTACTGCAGGGTCAGCTGGTTGAAGAAACGATAAAATACCTGATGGATAACGATGGTCTTCCAATTTCTTTTTTGCCGTCTCCAAATAGTTCTAAGTTCACTTAAAAATTGAACAGCCATACTTTTCAATCACATGTGCTCGAATGGTTCACAGGTTATTCACTAAAAATATTCGAGCGCCTTTCGGAGATGTTTAGATACCTGCGCGCCCTTCTCGGCTGCCACCTTCAAGTTGTTGGCGACCTCCTCCAACTCCATCTCTGCAGCCTCCAAAGCGGATTCTATGAACCGGGCAGTATGCTCGTCATTGTGCTCGGTCCAATGCTCGATCAACTTCTTCAATCTCAATCTTTTTTCACTCATCTTTATCACCCATGTCGTGTTTACTGGATATGATATCTATGTACAGTTAATCGTATTATTATTTTTATCGATCGTAATACTGAATGGAAAGGCTTCTCAGATTCAAGACCAATTTCTTTTCAGCTAATTAACCTAGCATGGACATCACGCCCACCATTACCGAGCTGATGGTGTCTGGAGGAGGGGACTCGTGGAGCTCTCGTCATTGACCTCGTCAAGGGTAGCCCATCTGAGGAAGCGAGTTTAAAGGGAGGCACTATAAGCGTAGTGATTGAATGTATGAGAATCCTGATAGGCGTCGATATCATTATCAGTATAGTGTGAAGATGATAAGAATCTTTTATGACCTCTTCATCTACCTTGAACGCTATAAAAGAACAAGAAATTCTGATAACTGCAGTCATTAGGGACTGTAAAATCATGACGATGTTGCTTACCCTCGGTATCAGACTCTGATAATGATAAATACTAGTTGGATTAAGTAAGAAAAATAGAGCGTAAATTCAGATACTTTAAGGCTACCATGGGGTTATTTTTTCCTTTTCAGTTATAGGACTCTGTTCTGTAAAGGTCTAATTATATCTGGTTCTTCACCTTATTCATGAACAGCTTCATCATTTCGATCTCATCACCAAAATGGAACCTGAGGATGAAGTGGTCGACACCTAGAGAGATGTATTCACCAATTCTCTCGGCCACCTTTTCAGGGGTGCCCACAAGGTTCTGGCGCTGCCTACTCAGGTACCTCATATAAGGTGTATCCCTCATACTCTCCTGTTCCTCAAGCTTGTTCCTGAGCCCTTCCTCTGTTTCAGCCATCGTTATCATCAAACCCGCAGACTTCCTTATCTCATGGTAGCTCCTTCCAGCCACCGCGCAATGCTTCTCCAGCACCCTCAGCCTCTCCTCAAAGAAGTCCCCGGGTAAAGTCCACGAGAAGTTAACAGCATCGGCGTGCTTCGCGGCAACCTTGAGTGTAAGGCTCCCCGTTCCACCTACCCAAATAGGAATACGAGGCCTCTGCACCGGCTTTGGGAAGCAGAGGGCATCCTCAACACGATAATATCTTCCCTGAAATGAGGCTTTATCCTGCGTCCACATATGTTTAGCTATCTGAATGGTCTCCTCCATCTGCCTAATGCGGACAACAGGTTTCGGGAACTGGTAACCATAAGCTCTATACTCGACCTCCTTCCAACCCGCACCTATGCCAAAATACAGGCGCCCTCCGCTAATATGATCAAGGGTAGAGGCGATATTCGCCAGCAGCGCTGGGTTACGATAACTCTGCGCTGAGACCATGGGACCCAATCTAAGGACCTCTGTGTCCCGAGCTAGGGCCGCGAGGGTAGTCCAGCATTCCAAGCAGGTAGTGCCTATGGAGTCCTCGGTCATGAAGAAATGGTCTGACACCCACAGGGATTCGAAGCCCATGGACTCCGCAGCCTTAGCGATGTCCACGATCCTCTGATAGGTGAATCCATATTGGGGCTCAATCTGCACACCGAAGTCGATGGACGACATATATCCTAATAACCCAATAGTATTATTATCACAATCGATTGTCTCGTCGCACATGTAAGCGAATCAAATAATTCATTGTTTTGTGTGAAACCGTGAACCTATACCCCTCGAATGTTCAACCCCTCATTAAACCAACTCCTTACTTCTTAACACGCTTAGAGGGGGGAGGGGGGTAGAGCAGATAACCGTGAAAAACAGCTGGCTTCAAAGACGGATTGAGAAATGTAGTCGATTTAGAGCCGAAGCCGTACAGGAAACAAGTCTTATTTATAAAGAAGCCGTACAGTGTTCATC
>DAOVCM010000012.1 GCA_030670015.1 Candidatus Bathyarchaeota archaeon | reverse complement strand
TACTTCGACTACATTTTGGGCGAGTCCACAATAGGCTACCTGAAGACAGAACCCGAGTACTATCACATCGCGCTTGAGAGAATTGGCTCCGAACCGGGGAAGACCGTGAGCATAGGCGACACTCCCTTGAGTGACATCCGCCCTGCAAAGATGACAGGCATCATAACTATCTGGCTGAATAGAAGGGGAGAACACATTCCTAACATTGAGGATCAGAGAGCAGATCACGAAGTTCATAACCTCTTAGAGGCGGCGCGACTCTTAGGAGCATAGAATATATCCTTTTCTTCAGGGGAAACTCCTTACCACAATAAAAGGATGTACACAACATTGAAAGTCGTTGACAACTACTCCCTCAAGAAGTTGCCTCTTCAGAGTCGTCTCGAATACCATACCTAGCTTTCTCAGCGATCTCAAGAAAAGACTTTCAGGAATTCATGGGAAATTCGATTAGAAAGAAAATCTAAAGATTCAGGTACCGTTATATCTTTTTCAGTACCCATTTCTCCATCGTGTAGCTAGTTACCGCGGAGGGTTGCTCTAAAGTCAGGTCGTAGATATCAGCCCGGATACCACTCACCTCCTTGAGCGCTGCGAACATCAGGTTAGTCATGAAATGACTTGGGCTGTCACCTCCCTCCACCAACCGGATTGATGACCTGATGACTGAGGCTCCAAACATCTCTATGACGACTTCATCCTCCTCCACTTTCGTCAGCTGGATCTTCGACATGTACCCCATATCCTCTAGAAACTTCCCAACAGTTCTCAACACATCATAAGGGTCAGAGCTCGGAAAATCTACCATTTTATTAAGCTCCTCGAAACCTATCTCGCCAACCCTGCGGAAGAACTCCTCCGCTCTCTCCTTCCCATATTTCTCAGAGTAGGTTTTACAGATGTTGTAGTTCACGAAGTCAAGAAACTCTGGCTTGACCATCTTAAACGGAATATCCTTTGACAAGTATATCTCCAAACATACGAGGATCGGAGTACAATTTAATATTTATTGGAGGGCCAACTTAGACGATACGTTTCGACCTGTTCAACTTTTTCCTTGTCCACGAATTCCGCCGTATCTTCGAGGACGCTCCGTACCCACAGGCTGAACAGCTTTTATTTCTGATGTGGTAGGCCCTTCGTCCGCAACGTCTACAACGGATGTGAACCCGCTTCGCTGTGTGAATGGCTTTTTTAGTAGGCATCTAACTGGAACTCCATCCCATGCCCTAAGGAGGCGGCGAGATCATGACGACATTGTCGCCCCGAAGGACGATCGTACCGATAATTTCAATGTTATCGGGGTCACTGATGTTCTCCGCATCTTTCAGTACAAGATTAACGTGTTGATCGAAGCCTTCGAGTAACCCCCGCAGGGTTCTACCTCCTCTTAACTTGATGAGTACTGTCTTCCCGATACTCCTTTCGAGTACTCGTTCAATCATCTCAGCCAATCTGTATCACTCCAAGCAATATTCAAGTAAATTTTCTCCAGCAGAGCATTTATCGAATAAAGGTGTTTTATTATTAAAGGTTTGTATTCGATTAAGATGCATTGTTCACTTTATCTTAAATTACTTAAATTCATGCGTGAGGATGATGTGGCTTGAAATAGGGCTGTAGTGTCTGATGTGCTGTGGATGCTTTGAAATTAAAGTATCAGAAACGCTGAATATCCATGTTTAACCATACCCGTATAGTATTGTTAATGTGATGGATTAAAACTCCCTTTCTAATGTGCACTTCCTTAAATAGATAGAAAATATGAAGACATGAGATGGTTGCGAAAAGGGATTGAACTCATATTATGATCTACAATGCATTGAGTAGCACAAAATCGTGTTTTTCATGGATATGATTTGCTGTGGAAGTGGTATATCTCAAAAGATTTATTAATAGGTGTTCGGCATAGTGTGTAGCCTCTTGAAGGTTTTAACGGCTTTTAGTCGGATGAAAACCGTGTAGAGGGGGAATTGAGTTAGATAGGATGATTCAGAGTCCCATGTCATCAACTTCACATATAGATAGTTATGTTTTAAGGTGAAAGAGTTGCTTCTCACAGATCAGGATTATTGGAATGTAATGAAGACCTTTTTCCTAGAGGAAGGTCTCGTCAAGCAGCATCTGGACAGTTACAACGACTTCGTTCAGAACACTCTCCAGCACATCATAGATGAGATCCGGGGGATTACCATCGAGGTACCCGGTCACACCTATGACATCAAGTTTGGCACCATCGAAGTGGACGCGCCCCGTGTCGTCGAGGTCGACGGAACAGTTCGCGGCGTCTACCCCCGGGAAACCCGGATCCGAAATCTTACTTATGCGGCTCCCCTCTACTTGGATATAATCCTTAAAGATGAGGGTCGGGAGTATCTGGATCGTGTCAATATAGGTAACCTTCCTATAATGGTCAGATCTGACCTATGCTTCCTCTCCAAGCATACTCCGGAGGAGCTCATCAACCTCGGCGAGGACCCAGACGAGGTTGGTGGCTACTTCATTGTTAACGGTTCGGAGAGGGTCATTGTCTCCCTTGAGGACCTAGCTCCTAACAGGGTGCTCATAGAGGTTGATACAAGGGGGTCCAGACCTGTATACCGGGGTAAGGTCTTCTCTACGACTGTAGGCTTCCGGGCCCGAATCGAGATGGCCCTTAAGTCAAAGGGTGGATTAGTCATCTCCATCCCTGGAGTCCCAGTTCCCGTGCCCTTCGTCGTCCTGATGAGAGCATTGGGCGTGGAGACGGATCGGGAGGTAGCTGAGATGGTCTCCCTGGATGGCGACATCTTGAACGAGCTTGAATCTTCTTTCATGGAGACCACGAGCATCCAGACGATCGAGGATGCAGTTCTGTACATAGGGAACAGGGTGGCCTTCGGTCAGGTCAAAGAATTCAGAATGAAGAGAGCGGAGACTATAATTGACCGTAACCTTCTACCCCACATTGGGCGGGAGGAGAAAGATAGGATCGATAAAGCCATATTCTTAGGGGAGATGACCTCCCGTATCATAGAGCTCAAGCTTGGTAGACGTGAGGAGGACGACAAGGATCACCTCAAGAATAAGAGGATCAAGCTAGCCGGGCCCCTACTAGCCGAACTCTTCCGAAGCGCCTTCTGGAGCCTCTACAGGGATATGCGCTACCAATTCCGCAGGATGAGTACCCGAAGGAAAGGGGTTCTCATCTCTGCCGCTGTCCGGCCTGGAATTATTAGCAGCCGCGTCAAGCACGCCCTTGCGACCGGCAACTGGCGCAGGGGCCGCGTTGGTATGACCCAGCTTCTAGACAGGACTAATACCCTCTCGACCCTCAGCCACCTCAGAAGGCTACAGTCACCTCTCAGCAGGAGTCAGCCCAACTTCGAGGCGAGAGACCTCCACTCTACACACTGGGGAAGGCTCTGCCCTAATGAGACCCCGGAGGGCGCCAATTGTGGGCTGGTGAAGAACCTCTCCCTCATGGCAAGCATCTCTGTAGGTACTGATCCCGAGAAGGTGAAGCGAACGCTGCTTTACCTTGGCGTTATCCCATCAAAGATGGCGGATGAGCAGCTACGACACCAGGGTGCGAAGATCTTTGCTGAAGGCCATCTTCTCGGCTACACTTTGTCCCCTAACGAGCTGGTGGAGACGATTAGGGAGATGCGTCGACGAGGCGAGATCAGTGGAGAGGTGAATATTGCCTATTATGCTGATCACAATGAGATCTATGTAAACTGTGACGAGGGACGAATCAGACGACCCCTTATAATCGTTAACGATGGAAAACCCCTCCTTAAGTCGAGGCACATCCGAAATCTTCAGACAGGGAGGTGGCAGTGGAACGACTTCATCCGGGAAGGGATAATAGAGTACCTAGACGCCGAGGAGGAGGAGAACACGTACATCGCTGTGGATCCAACCCATGTCGCCGAGAGACACACACACATGGAGATCTGCATCTACACGATACTAGGCGCAACCGCCTCCATCATCCCCTTCCCTGAGCACAACCAGTCACCCAGGAACACATATCAGGCAGCAATGGCGAAGCAGGCTCCTGGAATGTACGCCTTGAATTACCGAGACCGCACAGACACAAGGGGGCACCTCCTCCACTACCCTCAGAAGCCTCTTGTCCAGACTAAACCCATGGAGATAACGGGGTACAACTCCAGACCTTCAGGACAGAACTTCCTAGTTGCTGTTCTAAGCTCAGACGGTTATAACATGGAGGACGCCATCATCTTCAACAAGTCGAGCGTACAGCGGGGGCTCGGCCACTCCAGTTTCTTCCGCATCTACAAAGCTGCGTGCAAACAGTATCTAGGTGGGGCAAAGGATAGGCTCACCATCCCTGAGGCCGGTATAAGAGGCTACCACGGAGCAGAGGCCTACAGGTTGCTGGAGGAGGATGGCCTCATCGCCACGGAGTCGCAGGTGAAGGGAGGGGACATCCTTGTTGGTCGCACCAGTCCTCCAAGGTTTCTCGAGGAGTATAGAGGCTTTGAGGTAAGAGGGCCTCAGCTACGAGATACTTCTGTTGGTGTGAGGCCGACTGAGGAGGGAGTCGTCGACTCAATCTTCGTCACAAAGGACATCGAAGGGTCACACCTCATGAAGGTCAAGGTGCGAAGCCACAGGATACCGGAGCTTGGGGACAAATTCGTCTCCCGCCACGGTCAGAAGGGAGTCATAGGAATGGTCATCCCTCAGGAGGATATGCCCTTCAGCATCCATGGGTCCATTCCTGATATAATGATCAATCCCCACGCCTTCCCCTCCCGAATGACCGTCGGCCAGTTCCTTGAATCGCTCGCCGGAAAGGCCGCCGCCCTCAGGGGAGAGGAGGTCGACGGAACGCCTTTCATCAACGAGTCCCTGGAATCTATCTCCGAGAAATTAAAGATGCTAGGATTCGAGCCAAGCGGTCGAGAGCTCATGTACGATGGCCTTAGCGGCCGTAAATTCAAGACACACATATTCATCGGCCCTACATTTTACCAGAAACTACACCACATGGTTGTAGACAAGATACATGCCCGAGCACGGGGGCAGGTCCAGATGCTAACCAGACAGCCCACCGAGGGGAGGGCGCGAGGAGGAGGACTCAGGTTCGGAGAGATGGAGAGGGACTGCCTAGTTGGCCACGGTGCAGCGATGCTGTTGAAAGACAGGCTTCTAGACGAGTCTGACGCCTACACATTATATGTGTGCGAGCGCTGCGGTAAGCTTGCATTCTACGACATCCGCCAGCGTAAGTACGTTTGCCCCATATGTGAGGGAAAAGGCGATATTGAGCCGGTCACAGTCTCGTACGCTTTCAAGCTACTTCTCCAGGAACTTCAATGCCTCTGCATATCTCCAACCCTGGAGCTGGCTAAGGAGGTGGCCTAATGTCAAAGGTCATAGACAAGATCAAGTTTGGGGTTCTCCCCCCCGATGAAATAAGGCGGCTCTCGGTAGTTGAGATCCAGACCTCTGACACTTATGATGAGGACGGCGCACCCATCTCTGGAGGCCTGATGGACCAGAGGCTGGGGACCTTGGAACCCCGCCAGCGGTGCAGAACCTGCGGTAATATCTCAATCAACTGCCCAGGCCACTATGGCCACATAGAGCTCGCGGTCCCAGTAATACATGTGGAGTTCGCCAAGCAGATTTACAAACTGCTCTCCGTCACCTGCAGAAGCTGCGGCAGAATACTACTACCAGATGAAGAGATAGCGGAGTTCAGCAGGATACGAGAGGAACAGAAGAGGCTATTCGGTAAGGTTAGTGTTGAGATCTCAAAGGAGATAATCAAGAAGGCTAAGAAGTACAAGAAGTTTAAGGAGTGCCCGCAATGTGGCATGATCCAGTCTAACGTTAAATTCGCGAAGCCTACAAGCTTCCTAGAGATAGAGAAGGAGGCGCTTGAAACAGACGAGGCCTCTATCGAGGGGATAAGCCGCAGGCTGACGCCGAACATGATCAGAGAGTGGTTCGAGCGGATACCGGACGAGGATCTTGAGCTCCTCAGCTTTCAGCCTAGTGTGGCTCGCCCCGAGTGGATGATCCTACAAGTGCTCCCAGTGCCTCCCGTAGACGTCCGTCCTAGCATCATCTTGGAATCGGGTATAAGGGCTGAGGACGACCTGACACACAAACTCGTTGACATCATCAGGATAAATCAGAGGCTGCGGGAGAACATCGACGCAGGCGCGCCAACCCTCATCATAGAGGACTTGTCAGAGCTCCTCCAGTACCATGTCACCACATACTTTAACAACGAGGTCTCAGGTATACCGCCGGCACGCCACAGGTCAGGCCGTACACTCAAGAGCCTCGCCCAGAGGCTGAAGGGAAAGGAGGGGCGGTTCAGGGGTAACCTCTCAGGTAAGAGAGTCGACTACTCCGCGCGGACGGTGATCTCACCAGATCCCAATCTGGATATTAACGAGGTGGGCGTCCCCGTGCAAATTGCAATCCGTTTGACAGTCCCCGACGTTGTCACAGAGAGGAACATAGAGGAGATGAGGAAATTCATCATAAACGGTCCATACAAACATCCTGGAGCCCTCTACATAGTTCGACCTGACAACAAGCGGATCAGGCTGGAGTTTGTCGCAGACAGAGCTACTGTTGCAGAGGCCATAGAACCCGGTTTTATCGTCGAGCGTCATCTGAAGAACGGGGATATCGCTCTCTTCAACCGGCAGCCGAGCCTCCACAGGATGAGCATTATGGCCCACAGGGTGAAGGTACTCCCGTACAGAACCTTCCGGATGCACCTAGCGGTCTGCCCACCGTATAACGCTGACTTTGACGGGGACGAGATGAACCTACACATCCCCCAGAGCAAGGAGGCACAGACCGAAGCCCGACTCCTCATGCAGGTGCAGGACCAGATCCTATCGCCCCGGTACGGCGCCCCCATCATCGGTGCGACGAAGGACTTCATAACCGGCGCCTACCTCCTCACGAGGAAGGGGACGATGTTAACAGCAAACGAGGTAGGGAAACTCCTTGCCGCCACATGTTACACTGGACCCGAGCCGGAGCCAACTGTGAGAAAACCTTCGCCGTTATGGTCAGGAAAGGATATCTTCAGCCTATACCTTCCTGAGGGCTTTAACTTCGTGACCCATGCCAACATTTGCCTTCAATGCCCCAAGTGCGACGAGGAGGCCTGCCCATATGACGCCTATGTCATGATTCAGGACGGGCGGTTGAAGACGGGGGTAATCGACAAGAACAGCATCGGCGCGGAGAGACCTGAAACCATCTTCCACCGTATTATAAAGGATTACGGCACACAAGAAGGCCATGATTTCCTCAACTCTATTTCCCGACTCATCAACAAGTTCCTATCCCTCGACGGCTTCACCTACTCCCTCGACGAGCTCACCATCGGCGAATCGGAGAGAAGCAAGATTACCAAGGTGATGAAGAGGATGGAACGGAATGTCGACAAGCTCATAGACGAACGTAACTCCGGTCAGCTTGAGAGGCTACCTGGCCAGAACCTGCAGGAGACCTTCGAGATACAGGTGATGAACGAGTTGGCGAAGGCGAGGGACAGGGCAGGTGAGCATGTAGAAACCGGTCTTACGATGACCAACGCAGGCATAATAATGACTAGGAGTGGGGCCAGAGGTTCAAGCCTCAACATCGGGCAGATGATGGGGTCCGTAGGCCAGCAGGCCATCAGGGGAAAGCGGATCATGCGGGGTTACACGAATAGGACCCTCCCTCACTTCAACGAACACGACCCTACACCGGAAGCCAGAGGGTTCGTTTACAACTGCTACAGGGACGGGCTGGATCCAATAGAGTACTTCTTCCACGCAATGGGTGGGAGGGAGGGGCTCGTCGACACAGCCGTCCGCACCCAGCAGAGTGGCTACATGCAGCGCCGCCTCATCAACGCCCTGGAACACCTCAGGGTAGAGTACGACGGCACCGTCCGCGACTCAATGGGCGACATCATCCAGATCCGCTACGGCGAGGACGGTATCGACCCCGCGAAGAGCGACCATGGTAAAGCGGTGAACGTAAGGCAGCTCATCGAGCGGGTTAAGATAGCCATACCGCCTGGAACCCCGGCTTCAAGTGAGTTCATCGATGGGCAGCTAGCGAAGACGGCTGAGCTCATCACACCAAGCCTGACGAATGAACTTCTTAACAGGCTCTCAGACTCGGGCATGACCGAGGAAGGAGTTGAGAGAGTGGTCCAGACCGTGGCACGAGACTACGACTTCAGTCTGGTCGAGCCTGGGGAGGCAGTTGGAACCGTTGCCGCCCAGTCCATAGGGGAGCCGGGAACCCAGATGACTCTCAGAACCTTCCACTACGCTGGCGTGGCCGAGCTGAACGTCACGCTGGGGCTCCCGAGGCTCATCGAGCTTGTTGACGCAAGGAGGTCGCCCTCAACCCCCGTCATGACCATCTACCTTGACTCCAAGCACAGGCGGAGCCAGGAGAAAGTTCTGGAGGTCGCTGAGAAGCTGACATACACCGTCATCGACGATGTCATTGAGAAAGTGAACGTCGATCTGCGGGAGGATGCTGTTAAGCTGATCCTGTCGCAGGAGCGTATGGATGTCCTAAACATCACCTCAGGGGATGTGGAGAGGGTGTTGACGATGGAGTACAAGAAGGATGGCGATCTGATCTTCCTCATAAATCTCTCGGAGGCGAAGACTGATGACCCGAAGAAACTCATCGAGAAGCTCACAGAGATCAGGATTAAGGGGATACCCGAGATCAAGAGGGTGCTCACAACATACGAGAATGGGGAGTGGGTCCTACGAACTGACGGCTCAAACTTGGAGGGAGTGCTAGCCATCGAGGGTGTGGACCCGACGAGGACGACGACCAACGATATCCGCGAGATCGCGGAGATCCTTGGTATAGATGCGTGTCGGAACGCGTTGATAAAGGAGGCTCACGCCGTCTTGGAGGAGCAGGGTCTCGATGTAGATGTGAGGCATGTGATGCTGGTTTCAGATATCATGACCAATACGGGTGAGGTTCAGCAGATAGGCCGTCATGGTATCAGCGGTAAGAAAAGCAGTGTCCTGGCTCGGGCGGCCTTCGAGCTTACGATCCAGCACCTAGTGAACGCGGCCGTTAAAGGGGAGACCGATCCTCTTAAAGGTGTGATCGAGAACATCATAGTCGGCCAGTCGATGCCTCTGGGGACAGGGAGTGTCGAGCTGTTCATGACGATGGGGGGAAGGCAGGATGAGTAGCGTTGACCACGAGCTCAGGATGGCTATCAACACCGGCAGGGTTAGATTGGGCTCAAAGGTGGCGATGAGGGAGATACGCATGGGACGGGCGAAGATGGCGATATTATCCTCGAACTGCCCCGAAGTCGTGAAGGAGCGAGTGGAGGACTATGGAAGGCTGGCTGAAATCCCCATATTTGAACATCAGAAGGATAGCCTCGACCTGGGGGTCCTGTGTGGGAAGCCCTTCCCCGTGTCAGCGATCGTAATCAATGATCCTGGTGATTCAAAGATACTTGACCTGGTGGACGCCTGAGATGCTGAGCAATATTAAGATCACGGAGAACGAGATGAAGTATATGGCCCTACTGGAGAACATGACCGGTGCGACAATCGTGGACTGCATTGTCGACGACGACGTCGTCATATTCGCGGTCAAGAAGGGTGAGGTCGGATTAGCCGTCGGAAGGGGCGGAGAGAAGATAAAACGTTTCCGCCACATGACCAACAAGCAGGTTGAGATATTCGAGTACATAGGCGACCCCGTCAAGTTCATCAGGAACGCCCTCAAGCCGGCGAAGGTGAAGGAGATACGGCTCGTGGACAGGGTGGGTGGCGACCGCATCGCGATGGTGAGCGTTGAGACGAAGGACAAGGGCATCGCCATCGGTAGGAACGGCCAGAACATCAAGAAGATAAGGTTCCTGGCCAAGCGCTATTTTCATCTGGACACCATAGTCATCAATTAATAGTGTTCTGTTCGTGTTTTCTGCCTGTTTGGGTTTAGCTTCCGGATTTGTAGTTGAACCTCTTACCGGTATGTGAGCAGTGAAAATATGGTGAGGTTTATCCGTTTTATATGCTCGAATCCACCATAGTTCTAGGTGCAATTTTCCGACATATGTCGATGTAGGTATGTTTCAGATCGTCACTTCGTTCGATTTCTTCCCTGTCATGTACTCGATATCTATTCTTCCGATGACGGTATTGTCCAGGCTTTCCGCCGTCCATCGCTCTATTAGAGTTTATGCATCGTTGTCAAACTGTCTAATCATCAAGGCCATGGCGTACCACTTCACGCCCCTGTCTTCAATTAGAGAGACTTTTCCAGAAAATTGTACTGTTACGTAGATGTGGGTGCACTCTCCTTGCTTGTAACCATAGTCCTGAAGTGCCTGTCCCCAGACGGCGTTGTTTAACCTCAAGTATTCGAGCTTCTTGCCGTCCTTGGCGCAGTGGACGTAGATACAGTTGCGTTCTTCATCATAGCCGTGGCTCAGTGACACCAGATATGGCTGGTTATCCTTCGCCATTGCCAGGGTTACATACTGGGTTAACCTCAGGATTTTTTTATGTCAGATTCGTCTGTTATCTCCTTTTCCTTCCGTCTCATGTGGTACCTCATTATAATCCCGAAACTCGGTGGAAGGCTGGATAATAAACCCTTTTTTTCGATGTATGTGTTCTGCCTCGGATATGTTGTTCGTGTTGGTCATGGATATTATATGATGGCGTGTTTTCCAATATCTTAAACTCTTTACCCATCGTGAGGTAGCTTGGGGATAGAGGTTTACTATCCATTTGTTGAGGGGTAACAGATATACGTGATTTAACCACTGATGTAGGTGGTTGAGATGAGCGAGATAGATGAGAGGGGGAGGCGTGTAACCATCGATCTGGATGAGGTTATTATTAGATCTGATGGTTCCAGGGCTACCATGAGGGAGTTCGTGAAGGAGATGCTATATTACAATCCAGACTTCTTCATCGAGAAGGACGAAGGCGGTCAGACTTGGTACCTACGGAGAAAAGGTTAGGAAGTCTCTGACATCTATTGTTCTCATTTCTCCATTCACATTTACTTGTATTTCTTCTAGTGGAGCGATCTAAACTAACATCCGTAATGTCAAAATAATAGAGTATGCAGAAAATGTTTGAGGGTTGCTGGTTAGGTTACAGTGGTTTTATTTTCTTGACCTCTGGGTTCACGAGGTTGGGCGGTTCCTTACCTTGGAGGACGCTGACGAGGTTAGTGGCGGCTACGACGGCCATTCTGGTTCTGGTTTCAATGCTGGCACTGGCTATATGTGGTGTGAGTACGATGTTATCCTGCTGGAGAAGTGGGCACTCTGGGTCTATGGGCTCTCGCTCGAAGACGTCCAGCCCAGCTCCTGCTATATCTCCGTCTCTAAGGGCTTCGTGGAGGGCTGTCTCGTCGACGACAGGGCCTCTGGACGTGTTGATCAGGAAGGCTGTTTTCTTCATAGTTTGTAGCTCTCTTCGCGCTATCATGTGGTGGGTTTCCTCTGTGAGGGGGACATGTAGAGTTATGAAGTCGGCCTCCGTGAGAACGTCGTCCCTGCTCATGTATGTGATTCCAAGTTCTTCTTCCAGGTCTTCTCTTCTGTAGACATCATTGTAGATGATCTTCATGTTGAAGCCTTTAGCCCGTCTGGCGATGGCCGAGCCGATGCGGCCTAGGCCCAGGAGGCCTAGGGTCTTACTGTGTATATCGAATCCAGCAAACATGCTGGGTCCC
>DAOVCM010000154.1 GCA_030670015.1 Candidatus Bathyarchaeota archaeon | reverse complement strand
GTTGTCGATCTGCTCGGAGATGAGGTGGACTCTTTGAATGGAATTTGATATGTCCCACAGGTTCACGATCTGGTCCTTCTCCAAGTCCACGAGAACCTCCACTGTGATCTGCTTGTTCACTAGCCTCCCGTTCGCGTATATCTCGTTGAGGATTGTGACAAGCGATTCTCTACTGATGAATAGTAGATCGTGGGGTGGTTTTCGGATTTCACGGCCTGCTCCAAGAAGGATGGATCGAAGGAAGAAGGGGTACTCCCCCGATGCCATCGTGTAGCTTCTGGTCTCAGTGTCCAGGAAGCCTGCCACGGAGAGATTGAAATAGAAGGTCTTGAAGCCCGGTGGAGATGTGGGGTTGTGGGTGTAGACGTAGAGAGTAATGTTGGAGCCTACATTGATCTCGGGTGCATGGACGGAGTCTGTCTCGATGTAGACCTCGTTTGCGCCGATGGTTTCTGACCCGAAGATATCCTGCCAGAGAGTTGAGTTTTCCTCCAGGGCGACGATGGTGAAATCGACGGTCGTATTAAAATCGTAGGCTCTAATGAAATTTATTGGGGCTTCCCACCGGATCACCTGCTCAGTATAGTTGACATAGTCCATGGCGTGGATGTCGGCTTCCAGGGCTGATAGGTTCACGGAGGAAAGTTCTCTTCGAAGGTCGGCGACGACGATGTCGACGGGCACGAGGCTTATGGCTTCCTCCAGCATCTCCCGTCCCACGTTTTCAGCGCCTATCATTGTACCTGAGAAGAGGGTTGTGGCTATCGTGACTCCTAGGAAGAGGGCTATGAAGCTGGTCCAGCCCCGTGAGACTCGTTTGGAGACGTAGCCAAACATCTGTAAATTGTCCACCTATCTCGAATCTAAATCTTTATGTTTCCGGTGGTTTTTTGCGCCATGTGGGTGTGTGAGGAGCTGTGTATTTCGCTGGGTTCCATATTATGTCTTTGTAGTTGATTCCTGGTATCCGTAGCTTCTTTTCCGGTATTATGCCCATTGGCTTGAAGACGAAGAATAGTAGGAGTAGTGTGGCGAGGAGCATTCCCTCGAAGGCTGGGATGAGTCGTAACCAGTTGGTGTTGATGAGGTGTGGTGTGATGAGCTGGCGTGCGACGCTGAAGGTCCTCAGGATCAGCACGCAGATGAGGACGCCGAGGAAGGTTCCAGCGTAGTTACCGATGCCCCCTAGGGTGATCATCAGCCAAGGCCAGAATGTGTAGTCGACGCGCGTGTAGAACTGGTACTGGACAAAGGAGAAATACAAGCTTAGGAGGACCCCGGACACGGCCATCATCCCGGATGAGAACATCGTCACATCCCTCCTGATTGACGCCACGTTCTTTCCGACGCTCATAACAGTCCATTCGTTCTCCCTCACAGCCCTCATCATTCTTCCGAAGGGTGAGTTAAGCATCGTCCTGATGACGAAGAAACAGATTAAGCCGACTAATAGTGTCGTGAGGGCCACTATGAGCATGTTATCCCCGGTGTACCATGAGAGGAAGTTCGGGACGAACGCCCCGAGGGTGCCTCCTGCCACGAACCAGTTATTCGCGGCGATGAGGGCGGCGGCGTCTGAGATCATGATTAGGACGATCATGAGGTGGGAAGACCTCAGGTTCCAGGTGATTCTGTGTATGATTCCGCCTACGAGCCAGCCCATCGAGTATGCTAGGGCGATGGAGAAGAGGAACAGGGAGAAGCTCAGTAAAGGGGAGGTCTTGAGAAAGCCGTTTAGCATTGTGACGTTTGACGGGTTGTCGTAGACCCAGTCTGGCTTGAAGGTTAGGCCTACGTTCTCTCCGATCCACATGCAGATCTTTAATACGATGGAGCTGACGGTGTAGGCTCCGCAGGCGACCGAGACGTTTGAGCTCATGTTTGGGATGCCGGCGTTGCCGTATTGGAAGTTAAGCGCCATGGCGATGATAACGTAGTGCCCGAAGAAAATGGCCAGATTCATGAGAATGACTTCTACCTGTCCAAGCATATTGTATGGCCCCGAATTCCAATAGAGTGAGGTGAAGGGTATTAAGAAGTTTTAGGTTTCAATGTGGTGAATCGAAGGTTTCTTTTGGTTGTGTGCGTGGAGTACGAGTAATCTTGAACTGAAGGATGCTGATTAAGCGGTTCCATTTCAGAAAGTCGTCTTCATCTTTACTAGTGCGCGATCCTCCACTTATGAAGGCTGATCATTTCCACTTGTCGCGAGTTTTGTACGGCTTCTTTAAATAGAAATGTAGATTTATGTACGGCTTCGATCCCCACCAGAAGCAGATTCCCAATCTGTTTCCGTTGCGGACCTATTTTCTCGGGTATTTCGTCTACCCCCCCTCCCCCTACATTCGTAGTACTTGGTCTGGAACCGTGTCTATGTTGAGTTGAATATCTAAGGAGTTGGGAACTAAGGCTTCACATGGACAGTTGAATGATTTTTCCGTCTGTGCGATGTCCGTTGTTTTTTATGCCATTGGTTGATAGGTTGCATCGGTCTCGAAGGGGAAGAGGGGGTGCCGTCGATGGCGGTACTTGAACTTGAATATGTTTGCGCTGGTTGAGCCGGGGGTGTCGACTGTGATGATTTTCTTGGCTATGGGTTCGTAGGCTGCTCTTGGGGCGATGACGCCTTTGACGATTATGATCTTTTTGGTTTCGGGCTTGATTCCCAGGCTGAGGATCTGTTCTAGGCTGAAGGGGGGCATGCGTAGACTTGTCAGTATGAGTGTGTATTGGTTGGATGTCTCCACCACGGCGGTGGGGCCTTGGTTGTAGTATCGCTGGCCTCCGTGGCGTGGTTTTTCGTCGACGAATCTTCCGTCTGAAAGGGTCCTCACCCGTCCGTGGATGTGTACCGGTCGGCCGTGCAGGTCGTCGGTCTTGCCTCCTACCTCTAGCGACAGCTCAGCGCTGACTCCGGTTTGTGTACACAATTTGACGGCACCTGGGTCTCTCAAGACGACCAAGACATTCTTGACATCTTGGCGTTTACACTCTTCTAATAGAACAGTTGAGTCAGCTGGGCTGCCTCCTCCTATGTTGTCGCCTACATCCATAAGCACGACAGGGAATTCTGGAGAGTTTGCAGCCTTATGCACCGCCTCCTGTGGAGACGGTAAATCCCCTTCAAACTCGGAGCGCCTATTCCAGGCCTGCAGCGCCATCCAGCGAGCTTGTTTCTGGGCCTCTTTCTCGTCTCCATTGGCCACTACAAGGAAGGAGGCTCCCATCTTTCTTACATCGGCGAAGGCGAAGCCGAGTCCTACGCTCGCCGAGAGGATTGCCGGTTTCTGCATGGTCTTCTCAGCGTCACGGATCAAATCAGCCGCTGGCTTCTGGCTTGTATACTGTTTTGCGATGTTGATGACCATAGGCGGCTTCTCCAAGGCCTGCACTGGGCGAATCTGACCTCGAACGGTGCGGGCGATGAGGCCTGCCGCTTCAAGTCCGCGTTCACGTTGATCAACGTGGGGATTTGTCCTGTAGAGGACTGTGGCAGTAACGTTTTCGATCATCCTTGCCGAGATGTTAGCATGGCAGTCCAGAGTCATGACTATGGGCTTCAGGTCAACAAAGACTCTCCGGATGCGACTTACGATCTCACCATCTGCATCGGGATACCCCTCCGCCACCATGGCGCCGTGAAGGGCCAGCAACAGACCGTCTAGCTCATCGTCCTTCTTCAGTAGCCCTATCATTTCTCCTAGGATTGATTCGAAGGCG
>DAOVCM010000093.1 GCA_030670015.1 Candidatus Bathyarchaeota archaeon | reverse complement strand
TGCGACGATTGCCTAGTCTTGCTTCTCCCTGTTGAGACGGTACTGTACAAGGTCGGACCAAGCTGAAAAGAAGCCCATGTCGAACGGCGAGTTTATCCCGTTTCTCACGATGGATCTGAACTCCTTCTTGTAAGTCTTCATTGAACTGATGTCGAAGGAGGCCCTGTTCAGGAAGTCCCTCTCGTCACCTGAGCGAGAGGAGATCAGAAGGCCCTCCAGAGCATTTACGTACCCCTCTTTGAACTCGGTCTTTCCGAATCTCTTCTCTCTGATGACCTCGAGCGCCCTAGCTGCGTCAGAGAATCGTCGCGCCAGGAGGTTTTCGAAGAAGACGATGATATCGTCACGAGCCTTTTTGGAGGCCATAAGTCCCCTCTTTCTAGAAATCTTCGTCTCCCTCCACGCCTCTTTCCGTGATGCGTATCGGAGTCTCCCCCTCCGGAAGGAAGGGGCTGACAACTAGTTTCACTATGCGAAGGTTGTTCCGACCTTTACGAAGGAATATCCTGGTGTGGCTGGTATGCCCCATGATATGGCCACCCACAGGTTTCACTACCTTGGCGAAGAATGCGTCTGGCTGAGCCATCACCTGGTTTGTAACTACGACGGCAGTGTTGAAGGCCCTTGAGAGACGGATCAGCTTGTGTAGATGCTTGTTGAGTTCTTGCTGCCTTGGAGCCAGCATCTCCCTGCCTAAGTACTCGCTCCTGAAGTGGCCGGTTACGCTGTCCACGATGATAAGGCGGATGTTGTTCTCTTTTATGACCTCGTCAGCGTTTTCAAGGAGCACAGTCTGGTGGTTGGAAGTGTAAGCTTCGGCGAATATGATGTGCTTAAGGACCTCATCGGGGTCTAGGTTGAAACGTGGCGCGATCTGCACAATCCGTTCTGGGCGGAAGGTGTTCTCTGCGTCGATATACAGAGCTCCGCCCTCAAGGCCGCCCCTTTCGAATGGGAGTTGGGTTGTAACGCAGAGCTGCTGACATATCTGGGACTTGCCTGTTCCGAACTCGCCGTAGAATTCAGTGATTGACTGGGTTTCTATTCCCCCGCCGAGGAGGTTGTCGAGGCTCGCGCATCCCGTCGTGAGTTGGCGGATGTTGCTTCTGAGCTTCACAAGCTCATCTCCCCGGACGAAGGCGATTGCCATCGACTTTCTTGCTGACGATATCACCTTCTCAGCCGTTGCCTCACCGATGCCAGCGGATATGAGCTCACGTACTGCCGCAGTGGCGACTGTCTCGACCGTTCTGAAGCCTATTTCCTTGAGCTTGGAGGCGGTTGCAGGACCAACTCCAGGTAGGTCCTCAAGTGTCTGGTATTTCGCTTTATAGTATTCTATCTGCTCAGAGCTCATGTGATCCACGTTGCAATCATTCTGAAGATTATTTAAATCCCGTGCTCATCACTGGGAGAGGTAAATGAAACTGGTTCTCTTCTGTTTTCCCGGATATAACAGGGGTTAATGAGCCCAGTTTGAATCACTGAGTTCAATGTTCTTCATCAGGTTCGATCTCGAAAACAAGGGAGCCCTCATAACCACAGTCTCTGCACCTGTAGGAGGGTGGTAATATCCCGAAGGTCGATGTAGGAAAGATGTTGTGGCTTTTGCATTTGGGACAGAATTTTGGTTTTGGTTTATTGTGCTTAACCTGTTTTAGGATATTCCAGATCTCGTTTAGTCCTCCCAAATTACTGGACCTCGATGTTCTCTTTGGGAAAACCAAGGCCGACAAGGAGGTTCCTCACAATCTCCCTGTGATCCCCCTGGAGCATGATCTGTTCGTTCTTCGCTGTGCCACCGCATGCACATTCATGCTTGAGTGTGGCAGCTAGTTTATTCAGCTTCATCTCCTTAGAATCGATACCGTCGATAACGGTGTACTTTTTCCCCCATTTCCGGGCCTCTACCCGTATCCGAATCCGTTGCTGCTCCTTGCTCATCTCCTCGCATACACAAAGGTCCTTGGGCAAGCCGCAGACGGGACAGATCTCCGCCATTCTTATTCTTTAGACTCCTTCTTAGTTGTAAATCTTTTGTTTTATCTTGGTTAAGGACCTTTTCCTACGTGAAATTCTGGAGGAGGGAGAAGGCGTTCAGGGCGTCGGCTGAGTCTAGGATTATGACCGTGTTCGTGGAGCAGCTGATGAACTCGACGATGTTTATTTCCCTGCTTGATAGGAGGCTCGTTATCAGGGCTACGAAGCCAGGGGTCTCCTCCACCCTGGGTGGGCTGATGAGTATGAGGGCTACGAGGTTACTTGTAACCTGTGTGTAGTCTGGAAGCGCGTTTCTTAGTTTCGTCTGGTCGACTACATACACGTAGCTGTCAGTGAGGTATGCAGTAACTAGGTATGGGATGTCGAGCATCTCTGGAGAGATGATAACCGCGATCTTGTCTTGAAGGCGGACGACCGACTCCCTGAGGATGCTTAGCACCTTCTCTTCCTGTAATCCACTCTCCGTCACAAGCTCGTCGCTGACCCTGATGATGGCGACTTTTATGGCTTCGAGGCTCCCTTCGCTGATCTCCGCTTGGAGCATCCGGGCGAGGGCAGAGAAATTGACAATCTTCATCTTGAGGGCGTCAAGTAGAGACGGCCTCTTCTGAATAGTCTCTCTAACCATCTGAGCGACCGATTTTGTCCTATCTGAGCCGTTGTTATTCATATATGTAACAAATATGTCATAAAATATATAACTTTACCCTAGTTCCTACTCATGCATTCCATAAAAGGAGATATCCTAAAATGTCGAAGAAAAAAGTTGTCCTTGCCTACTCAGGTGGTCTAGATACATCCATGATGCTGAAGTGGATCCAAGAGGAGTATAAAATGGATGTCATCAGTTGCATTTTGGATGTCGGGCAAGGAAAGGATTTGAAATTGGCTGAGGAGAAGGCTTGGAACCTCGGCGTCCTTAACCACTACACGTTTGACGCAAAGGAGGAGTTTACGCTGGAGTACGTCTTCCCGGCTGTGAAGGCCAACGCTCTCTACATGGGTACCTACCCTGTGAGCAGCAGCATCAGCAGGCCCCTAATTGCGAAGAAAGTCGTTGAGGTGGCGGAGATGGAGGACGCTCAGGCGGTGGCTCATGGATGCACAGGGAAGGGGAACGATCAGGTGAGGTTCGATCTGACATTCAAGGCGTTGAACCCAGACCTAGAGATCATCGCGCCGGTCAGGGAGTGGAAGTTCGACCGGCACAACCAAATTAAGTGGGCGAAGGAGCATGGAGTCCCCGTTCCCGTTACAGTTGACAGCCCATACAGCATCGACCAGAACCTGTGGGGGAGGAGCATCGAGGGTGGTATACTAGAGCATCCAGACAAGATTGTCCCCAATGACATCTGGGAGTGGACGGTGGACGTGGAAGACGCCCCCAACGAACCGGACTACGTGAAAGTCGGGTTTCACAAGGGTGTACCTGCTAGCATAGACGGAGAGGAGTATGGTCCCGTCGAGATCCTTCAGACGCTCAACAAGATGGGTGGAGAGCACGGAATCGGCAGGATCGAGCATATGGAGGATCGAGTCATTGGCTTGAAGACCCGTGAGACGTACGAGATTCCGGGAGCCGAGATAATTCTGACAGCACATAAGGACCTTGAGAAATTGGTGCTGACCCGGCACCAGAAGGCGTTCAAGTTCCAAGTGGAGCACACATGGGCTACGATCGTCTATCAAGGGCTCTGGGTGGACCCCCTCAAACAAGACTTGGACGCATTCATTGACAGTACCCAGGTAAACGTAACGGGCGAGGTGACTATGAAGTTGTTCAAGGGTTCAGCCAAGCCGGTTTCGCGCGAGTCGCCCTTCAGCCTGTACGACTATAACCTGGCTAGCTTCGACATCAACACCTATTATGATCAGGGCGACGCTGTGGGCTTCATCAACCTGTGGGGTCTGCCCAGCGTTTCAGCTTGGAACCTGAAGAGGAAGATCGCTGACGAGGGCATCAAGGAGATAAGGAAGAAGGTCGTCCCCGTGCCCACTGGGGACGCCTAACCTTTTCATTTATTGATGCATATTAGTTCAAGGCGGTGGTTGGTTTGCATCTGTTGACGGATTTCGACCTGACTAAAGACCAGGTTCTCGATATACTCGATCTCTCCTCGGAGATAAAGGCGAACCCCG
Organism: Candidatus Bathyarchaeota archaeon; assembly: GCA_030670015.1. Lineage (GTDB taxonomy): Archaea > Thermoproteota > Bathyarchaeia > TCS64 > TCS64 > DAOVCM01. The sequence continues at coordinate 855 of DAOVCM010000093.1, read as the reverse complement.
TGGAGTACAGTGGCTGCATGAGAAACAAGACCCTGATCATGCTCTTTGAGCTGGCCTCCCTCCGGACACGGATCTCGTTTGAAGCTGGTATGAACAGGCTGGGGGGGCACGCGATCTTCTACAGTATAGCGGGGGGCAAGTTCACCAGGAGCGAGACCCTAGAGGATGGGGTCAAGAACCTGAACGAGTACGTGGACATCATCATGGTTCGGGCTTTAAAGCAGGAGGCTGTCGAGCGGATAGGCTCCGTGGCTACCGTGCCTGTAATAAACGGTATGACGGAGAGGTTCCATCCATGCCAGAACCTCGCCGACCTGTTGACTATCAAGGAGATGAAGGGGGGGCTGGAGGGGCTGAAGATCGTTTATGTGGGGGATGGATGGTGCAACACCGCCAACTCCACGATGATAGGGTGTTCGTCCGTGGGGATGGACGTGACCATAGTCTGCCCAGATTACCCAAGGTACAGCCCTAACCCCGAGATAATCTCGAAGGCCATGGCACACTCAGACAGCGAGATAACCGTGTCCCATGATCCTGAGAGCGGCGTGGCAGGTGCCGATGTCATCTACACAGATGTGTGGGTAAGCGCCGGCATGGAAGAGGAGAAGAAGAAGAGGATGGATGTCTTCCCCCCGTTCCAGGTTAACGCCGAGCTAGTTTCACACGCGGACCCGGACTGCATTGTCATGCACTGCCTACCGGCCCACCACGGTCTCGAGATCACCAGTGAGGTTATGGACTCGCAAAAGTCGGTGGTCTTCGACCAGGCGGGTAACAGGATGCACGCCCAGAACGGGCTCCTCCTCTGGCTGTTGAAGAAGTAAACTAGACGACCCAGTTTATTAATCTGGA
>DAOVCM010000262.1 GCA_030670015.1 Candidatus Bathyarchaeota archaeon | reverse complement strand
ATGGGTTCAGCATGTTGACGGTTATGACATCAGCCTTCTTTCCCGGCTCTAGTGAACCCACCTCGCCTTCAATTCCCATTACCTCTGCCCCCTTCCTCGTCGCAAGTTCAAGCAGCTCATAGAATGTGGGGCGAGCAGTCCTCCTCTCCGTAGAGAGCATCCCATAGGCACCCCCAACCGCCCGCGCCCTCGTCCTTTGGCCCACAATGTTCTCCCTGATTAGCTGGAGCATGTCGTGGAAGTAGTCGTCAGTCCCAAGGCCAACAGGGATATCCATATCGATCCACTTGGTGAGGGGATTGGTGACGGCTCGACAGTGAAGGATACCCACCCCCGACTTCGCAATGAGCTGGGTGTCCTTTACAGTAGCATATGTGCAGTGTGCTCCTGTGAGCATATTATCAAGGATACCCAGGTCGTGGAGGTGCTCAGGCGGCGTCTTTCCGAAAAGCTTCATCACCTGCTTGACCTCCCTCCAGCTCTGAGAGAGGTGGGTGGTGAGCTTCAGATCGTGCTCCTCAGCGAACTCCTTGCATCGTTGATATGTTTCAGGCCTTGCGAGGTCAGGAGCCTTAGGAGCCATGATTGTTGTGATTCGTCCTCCTGCTTTCCCATGCCATTTACTATACATGTCAATGGCTCGTTTGAACGCTGCCTCGCCCTTACTTGGAATGTACTCATAAACCCCGTTCTTCAGCCTGTTCAGGTCCACTTCCTCGATATCCGTACCTAGGATGACCCTGTTCCCCGCCTTCTTCACACACTCGGCGAAGCCGTCAGGATATGTGTAAATGACATTAGCCGTTGTGCAGCCGCCGTGGATGAACTCGGCGCAGGATGCCATGCCTAGCCACGTCATATCGTCAGGTCGCCGGTATCCCTCCAATGGAAGGTTGACATTGTAGAAGTCACCTATTAACTCGTAGACTCCACGGAAGTATTGTTGAAGGTGGGCGTGGACGTTAACGAAACCGGGGAGCACCACCTTGTGCCTAGCATCGATGGTGTATTCAGGGCTTCGTGGGATCTCCACCTCTTTTCCCACGCTAACAATAAAACCGTCCTCAATGTACAAACTCCCGCGTGGATACACTCTCGACTCCTTATCCATGGTCGCTATAAAGCCGTTCTTGATTAGGACCTCACCCACAACGAACACCTTAACTAATGGATTCTATTTTCACTATAAAACAGAATTGAGAAACTTCACGACTAACAATTTTTAAGAGTACGATCAAAATTTATTGGATTGGCCCTTTTCTGTAAGTTCCATAATCATTTGGCATACCCTGCATATCCTATTGGGTGTAGGCTCCCCACATACGCTGCATCGCCCCCTTACCTCCACGCCCCTTATCTTGGGGATGAGCTTAAGGGCGGTCCTGTAGACGATGAATTTGGTTCCCGGTCGCTTAACCTCCATCCTGTTGAGGAAGCCTCGGATGTCTGTCCTCATGGCCTCAGCTGCGTATGGGCAAGGAAGACTCTGGAATTCGAAGCCAACCAAATAGGCGTAGAGGGTGGACTCCCGCTCGGGGACCTCACAGTAGGGCTTCACCCTCCTAACGAAGCCGGGGAGGGTCTTACCTCCTGGGTTCATCATTCCCAACCTATTCATGTCCCCCCTCAGTACGTTGAGGAGGGCCGTCTGTGCCATGTCATCCAAGTTATGGGCTGTCGCCAGCCTGTCGGCGTCCACCCTCCTCGCCGCCTCGTTCAGTGCGCGACGACGGAGGACACCACAGTAAGAACATGGGATGAGTTCCCTGGGCTTGGAAGCAACTTCGTCCATGCTCAGGTGAAAGAGGTCTTCGAAAGATAGAACAAGGTGCTCGATGCCCCGTTGTTGGCAGGCCTTCATTGCGAGGGAGAGAGCCTCATCTCTGTATCCCTTTACACCCTCGTCTATGGTAATTGCGATCAGCTCAGCCTTTGGATATTTTCCCTCGATCTCTGAGAGGATGTGGAGGAGACCTAGACTGTCCTTCCCCCCGGAGACACCTATCGCGATCCTGCTGTCGAACTTGAACATGTCATATCGAGAGATGGTCTTTTCAACCCGCTCCCTGATTGAGTCTATGAAGCAGCTTATGCACAGCCTCTCCCCGGAGTATGGCCTGTAATAGATGGACTGCCTCTTACCGCATTTGGAGCAAGGGGGAGGAAACTTGGTCAAATCCTTTGATCGAATTCTGGAGGAGCTGGATATAAACCCTCCCGCCTAAAAAATCTGATAATATTTCATCCTCATCCACCATGAGTCACGGATAAGAGGACCAGAATGTCGCCGTCCCCAACTGTGGTTGTCAGACCTAGTAGATTATTGATCTCCACTCCGTTCAGGAGGACGAGAGCATTGGGTAACGGGTTTTGGAGAACTGGATCCAGCAGGGCATTTTTCATCTCCTCACCGTGCTCATTGACCAGAATCCGGATGACTGTTGAGATATCAGCCCCGTCATCGAGGGTAAGTTCCTCCTCGGTTCTCCCCGAGGCCTCCTTAAGGGG
>DAOVCM010000160.1 GCA_030670015.1 Candidatus Bathyarchaeota archaeon | reverse complement strand
CATGCTTGACATGGGCATCGCGATGGAGCACATGATCCTCGCAGCTGCCGAGCAGGGCCTCGGCACATGCTGGATCGGCGGGCAGTTCGACGAGGAGACCGTGAAGCGGGTTCTCAGCATCCCCGACGACATCAGAGTCGTAGCGTTGACTCCCCTCGGCTACCCTGCTGAGACGCCGGGCCCAAAAACCCGGAAGAACCTGGAGGAGATCGTCGGCTTTGAGAAGTGGTAGGCCTGTAATATTGCTGTATTTAATGGCTGAACTCCGAACTTTCTCCCAATATCTACATGATAAAAACATATGAGCTATAGGTATTTTCTATCCGTAATTCTTCTATATACTTGAAATTCTTAATATTAGACTGGTGAAGGAAGGATGTGGAAAAAAGATGTGCTCAGAATCAACGGAAAACTGGCGTTTGCAATCAAGGTTTCGATTATAATCGCCATTTGGTATCTCGTCATCCCTGATTTCCCCGGTGTGCATCCCCTCACAGCCTTCATAAGGACACTGCTCGCAAAGATAGCTGTTCCTACATTCATCATAGCATTTTTAAAATGAGTTCACACGCAGCTGACGTGAGTCACTAGCCTTTTTTGTGTCTTCATAAAGCTTACATTGAGATGTGAGAGTTCTTTCACGGATCGTTATAAGGACTGATTCAGATGTCTGAATCGAAGAAGAGGGTGTTCTCCTACATAGAGGAGTACAGGGACCAGATGATCCGGTTACTAAGGAAGCTGGTACGCATAGACACCCAGGTACCGCCTGGGCTTAACTACGACCTGATATGTGACGTTCTAGCCGACAAATTTAGCGAGCTGGGCTGCGAAGTCAAAATCCACAACGCAACTGAGAAGTACTTGAAGCTCTCCGGCGCGGAGCTGATGGGGCTGGAGGGCCCGAGGAGCAACGTGGTAGCCCGCTACAGGGGGAAGACGGGGAGGCCGATCCTTCACATTAGCGCCCACATAGACACGGCGGCTATTCAGGAGGAGGGGTGGACGGTGGACCCCCTTGGAGGCGCGGTAACCGAGGACAACCCATACGGCAGAAGCGCGTACGACAGGGGCGGCGGATATGTCTGGGGCAGAGGCGTCAGCGACGATAAGGGGGAGATCGTATCCATGATCTACGCCCTCCAAGCCATTCACGAGCTTGGGATCACGTTGGATGGTGACCTAATCCTCACCTGTAATTGCGACGAGGAGATCGGTGGGGTCGCGGGCCTGGGCTACCTGATGAGGGAGGGAATCGTCAAGGCGGACTATGGGGCTCAGTGGGACGGCGGACTCACCGGGATAGGACTCGCTGCCCAGGGCAGGACCCGTTTCCTGGTCCGTACCTTGGGGAAGTCCTATCATGGTCAACTACCTGTTCTCGGTGTGAACGCCATTGAGAAGATGTCGAAGATCAACGTCGCCCTCACAGACTACTGGAGGAACGTACTACTGAAGAGGCAGAAAGCAGTTCCCGGTATCGTGCTCCCCGACGCCCTGAAGGAGGTCGGTGTCGATAAGCTGACGGCTATGCTGAACATCGGCACCATCAGTGGAGGCGTCCAGGGCGCAACGGTCCCAGACCGATGCGAGGAGGAGGTCCTGAGGGGGATGATCCCCGGGGAGACCTTCGAGGACGTAAAGGATGAGTTCACATCCGTCATCGAGGGGGTGAAGGCTACCGACGCAGACCTCGAATACGAGGTGGAGGTCATCAACGTCCGCGAGGGGTATGTCGTGTCCCCTGAACATCCATACGTGCTGGAGGCCAGGGATATCGTCAGGGAGGTCACTGGAACTGAGCTGCCATTCACAGGAACACTAGCCAGCACGGATATGAACTACCAGGTCAACGACGGGGGGATGCCATGCTTCAACTTAGGCGTTGGCGGCCCATATTCCAACGGACATAAACAGGACGAATCGGCTTCAATAGACGAGATCGTAGACCTCACCAAGATCGCCGCCCTGCTTTACATGAAGAAATTGGAGTAACCTGAGATAGTTTGTTTACTAATTTTTTATACACATGAAAGATGTGCTTGGGATAATCTTCCTCATATATTTGAAAAAATAGGCTATAGTTCCGATTTTCATTCTCCAGGTCTGATCTCTGAGCGCAGGAAGAGCATGTAGGACGCCGCGAAGCAGACCACCAGGCCGACCACGATAGTGGCTATGTTGGCCCAGTTCGCCGCCAGCGCCTCACCTAGCGTCAGTGTTCTCTGGAACTCCTGGCGGCCCATGCCTCTCATGAAGCCCCCGGCCACGCCGAGGATGTCTGACGCCGCTTCCTCATACAGGTTTGTGGGGGAGATCTTCTCTATATTGGACATTACGGTGTTTCTCTGTTGCATTGCCTCCATGAACTCTGGGCTTATCTGTATGCCTCTATCTTTGGTTTGCATGCGGAATTCTCCTCCGGGAAGGGGCACTATGAAGCCTGCGACGACGGATGCGAGGATGCTGATAATAATCGAGAAGGTTAGCCACGTGGCGATGGAGGCCATGATCGATGTCGTCGTCCGCTTGGTCAGCACCGAGTAGAGGATACCCAGGCTAAGCCAGAAGACCAGATAGACTATCGTCAGAAGCGTGAGGGTCAATATCTTCGATGCTTCCGCTAGGGTCGGTCCGAAGCCGAGCATCGGTATTGTGAGTCCGCACATGATCCCTATGGTGCCGATCACCACGGTCGTGAGGGCCATGGCTCCCGCGATGAGCTTGCCGTTGATCACCGAGTCTCTGAAGATCGGCTGACCTAGCAGTATCGAGAGTGTGCCATTGGAGCGTTCCTTGTTGATCGCGTCGAAGCCGAGGGCCAACCCCAGCAACGGTCCGAAATAGACCATCGTCTGGATGAAGGAGAAGCTCATCATGGTTCCGGAGAAGATGTACACGAACCCCGCATCCTGGTTGTTCCGGATGTAGTCTACTCCCTGATAGGCTGCCAGAGATGATAGTAGGAGCACTAGGCCGAACAAGATCAGGAATCGCTTGCTACCGAACTGGTCCTTGAGTTCCTTAGTCGCTACGGTAAGAGTTCCTGCCATCTTCTCATCCCTCCTCGTAGTACTTCATGAATATCTCCTCAAGGGAGTACTCCTTGGGCCTCATCAGCAGGATCACAGCCCCATAGTTCACTATAGTCTTGGAAATTTCGTAGTCAGAGTCCATACCGGCATAGACGTTCAGCTTGTCACCCTCGTGGGTTACAGACCTCACGCCCTCGATGGCCTTCAGTTCCGCCACTAGGTCCTGGGGCACCTCGGAGAGCCTGAACTCTACGCTCCTCTCCTTTTCGCCGGTCATGTTTTTTGACAGGTTCTCGAAGGTCTCTGTGACCACCAGCCGTCCCTTGTTTATGATTCCAACCCTGTCGCAGGTCATCTGCACCTCGTTGAGCAGGTGGGAGGTCAACACTACGGTCAGCCCCTGCTCCTTGTTAAGCTGGAGGATCAGCTCTCGTACCTCCTTGGTCCCGACGGGGTCCAGCCCCAGAGTCGGCTCGTCTAGGAACACCACCTTAGGTTGTTTTATCAGGGCGGCTGCTATCCCGACGCGCTGCTTCATCCCCCGGGAGAAGGACTCTACCTTCGAGTCTCCCCAGTC
>DAOVCM010000003.1 GCA_030670015.1 Candidatus Bathyarchaeota archaeon | reverse complement strand
GGACTGCTCGCCCCACATTCTATGAGCTGCTTGAACTTGCGACGAGGAAGGGGGCAGAGGTAATGGGAATTGAAGGCGAGGTGGGTTCACTAGAGCCGGGAAAGAAGGCTGATGTCATAACCGTCAACATGCTGAACCCATTTCTTACACCCACTCTGGACCCCCTCACTAGTATCGTCCTCTATGGTACCTCAAGTGACATTGACACAGTCATAGTTGATGGGAACATCCTGAAGAGATATGGCTCCCTGATCGGCATTGACCTCCAAGAAACCCTGCTACGAGCCCAATGTAGGGTGGAAGAGATCATTGAGAGGTTTTTCGAGGACCAACCTGACCAGAGGGATACATGGAAAAAGAAGACCTATCACAGGGGATAGTCCTCCGGACTCGATGTACGAGTGTAATAAATTAGTATCATGCTCACAGAGACATCTTTAATAGAAAAAAGCATAACCTATCTGACATTCAACGAAGGGATCGAAATGGGGAAGATACGCGTCGCAATAGCTGGCTTGGGAAGCTGCGCCTCGGCACTCATCCAAGGCGTTGAGTTCTATCGCAACCAGAAGGAGGGTGAAATCCCAGGCCTGATGCATGTCAACTTCGGCGGATACTATATTGAAGACATAGAGTTCGTCGCAGCCTTCGATGTTAATAGCCTTAAGATCGGGAAGGACATATCCGAGGCCATCTTCACTGAGCCCAACCTGTGTGCTATGTTTGCTGATGTCCCAACTACCGGCGTAAAGGTTCTGCCTGGCCCAATCTCTGACGGCGTTGCTCCCCACATGAAAGAGCCTTTCCACATCAACGAAGACCACGAGGCCTCCGACGTTGTCCAAGCCTTGAAGCGGAGCAAGGCTGAAATCCTGATAAATTATCTTCCCGTTGGGAGCGCAAAGGGGACTGAGCTCTACGCTCAGGCTGCCTTGGATGCAGAATGTGCATTTATCAACTGCATCCCAGAATTCATCGCCTCCATCCCAGAATGGGGTGAACGGTTCGAAGGAATGGGACTTCCAGTGGCTGGAGACGACATCAAGAGCCAAGTAGGCGCTACAATCCTACACAGGGCTATGGCTGAGCTATTCTACGATAGAGGGGTCCACATCGACTCCACGTACCAGTTAAACATTGGCGGAAACACCGACTTTTTGAACATGACTGTGGAGAACAGACTTAGGACGAAACGTGTTAGCAAGACGGAGGCCGTGACCAGCCTGATACCATATGATGTCCCCACGCGTATTGGCCCCTCCGACTATGTTCCTTTCCTTGAGGACCATAAGATCTGTTATATCAAGGTTAATGGTCATGGCTTCGGGAACCTCCCTATCACATTAGATGTCAAGCTCAGGGTCAACGATTCTCCCAACAGCGGGGGCGTCGTCATCGATGTCATAAGGGCTGTAAAGATCGCTATAGACAGAGGAATATCCGGTCCGCTTACCAGTATTTCCTCATATGCATTCAAGCACCCACCTGCTCAGATAAGCGACAACATCGCAAGAAGGTGGGTTGAGGAGTACATCGAGGGAAAGAGGGAACGATAGCTTCTTAGAAGAAACCAGAAAGTATTCGCTGTCTCTAAATATCGACCTTGATACTGAGCTTCTGGGCCAGCTCCTTGTATCTATTCCTGATGGTGACCTCGGTGACATGAGCTCCTTTGGCAATCTCACCCTGGGTCCTACGTTCATCCATGAGCAGGCTCGCTATGTAGGTTGCCGCGGCCGCTATGCCTGCTGGTCCACGGCCACTTGTCAGCCTTAATTCAACGGCCTGGTCCAAGATCCTCATCGCAATGTTCTCTGTATCCCCGGAGAGGGTTAGCTGGTTCACGAACTTGGAGATGTATCTCTGAGGGTCGACAGGGGGGACCCGCGTGTTGAGCTTCCGTAGGAGGAACCGATAGTTCCGGCCACCCTCTTTCTTGGAGATATGCGCAGCCAATGACACCTCCTCCAGCGTACGGATGATTCCACACTGGCGGCACGCCATGTATACGGAGGCTGCAGCTACACCCTGAATGGATCGGCCCCGGATGAGTCGCTTTCGGACGACGCGACGGTAGATCACCGACGCCGTCTCCAGAACGTTCTTCGGAAGATTTAGCTTGTATGCGACCTTAGTCAACTCTGAGAGTGCGAAGGCGAGGTTCCTCTCTGTTGCTCCGGAGACCTTAGACCTCCTATGCCATTTACGGAGTCTGTACACCCGGGCTTTCTGCATAGGTTTGAGCTTCCGGCCGTAGACATCCCGATCATGCCAGTCAATTATCGTTGACAAGCCTTTGTCGTGGATGGTCCAAGTAAGGGGTGCCCCTACTCTGGTCCGCTTCTCCCTCTGCTCCTCGTCGAAGGCCCGCCATTCTGGCCCATGGTCTAAGAGAGTGGAGGATAAAACAAAACCGCAGTGTTCACACACGAGTTCTCCAGCCTCGTAGTCCCGGATGAGGTCGGAGTTCCCACACTCTGGACACACTGTAACCTTCTCGCTCGTTATCATAGTATGTACACTATCGCTTCTTTTTCCCCAGGAATAGGGCTTCACCTCGAAGCCTCTCAGGGGCTTCGATTCTTGGTTTAACAGATATGAAGGGGCCTAATATGGGGCCGAAGAGGTCGAATACAGTACCAATTTTTTTTCCCCTGGCATTAAGGATGTTATCTCCGATTTTGACATCGCCCTCAACCTTAAGGATCAGGTTGCCACTACTTTTCGACAAATGTAGTACTGTGCCAACCTGCTTCAAAGATTTCACAGAACCCCTTCAATAAACTATGATATGCGCTGAGGTCCGCCTTATAACTGTTTATCAGTTTCAGGCTGTTACCGATTATTTTGAAGCCCTATTTACACGTATTTTAAGCGATAAATCTTTTAAAATGCCCGTTTTAGGACCTACCTTGTCCACGAGCACTGCACCCGTTCTCAGCCATGGGTGCTTAGAGTAAACCGTCCCTGGGTTTAAAATGGGGTTAAGGCCCAAATCGTTTGCCGCCTTGAAGATCTCCTCGGATTTCACCCCTCGTAATGCCATCTTCTTGGGGATGCGTCTACCAAGGCGACTGGAGTTGTCGAAGTCAAAGTATGCGGGCCATAAGACCAACTTATTCTTCCTCCTCAATCGGGACACATCCGCTTTAAGACAAGTTTGTCGTCTGCCAGAAACTTTCCGTTCTGGTGTTTATTCTTCTTCATATATAACGGCGTTGAGGACACCGTCTTGACCTGGGCGGGAGATTATTCTGGCTAGCCCATTCTCAGTGCGGATGATAGCGCCCTTAGTGATGACACCTCTCCTGTTGTAATCTATGTTGGCTGGGTTCCTGACCACATCTAGGATCTTCAGTCGAACAGTCCGTCCTGTTGAAGGATTTGATAAGTTCACCATGTCAGCTGAGACGAGCTTTATTTTCCTTATAGCGCTGCGTCCAATCTCTATCTTTCTTTCGGTCTCATCGAGCTTTGTTTCTATGGGATGTCTGCCTACCTCATGCAGCTTCTTTGTTCTGTAGGCTCTCTTTTTACCGCCTGATTTCTTCCGCTTTTTCAGTCCACCGTGCCATGCCAAATTATTTTCCTCGTAATGTTGGAGCTTTTACTCCAGTTTCTGTAGCCTTTAGATAAAACGGATATATAAAAGAAGTATGGTCTACACCAATACATCAAGGTTCGAGTTTGAAAGATGGGTAACTAATAACAACTATAGTGAAAAATGATAAGAATTAATTGTAGAAGATGAATGTAAAAATGTGATGTTTACTTCATGAATCGTGATGGGATGTTCTTGGATACTGTGCATACTCCTCCGCTAGCCCTTCCCGGGAGTATGATTCCGTCCCCTCCACTAATGGCGTCGTAAGCAACTCGGGGGACTCGTCATTATTATCTCTGTCCCCGTTGTCAAGCTTGTGAATCTTCAATGTGCTGAACATCTGCCGTAGCTCAAGTTTAGATTTGAGGGGATTATGACCGAACCCGAAATAATCGGAGAAGTAGGGCGTTGTCTCAATGATGAAGCCTCGACGTTTTAGTCTCTCACGTGTGATGAGCCCCATCTCCTCCATCATCTTGAGGTGTGCGTAGATGTGGTTTCCCCTGTCTGCTACCACTTTTATCTGCTCTACAGGTTGGTGGTAAGCGATGTAGGACAGAGTCTTGAGTGGGCCGCTAGTCAGCAGGGGCCGGCTGGTGAACCTCTTGACCATCCGGCTGTACTCAGGCTTTAACCTCATGACAGCGCGATTCTCGGGAAGTACCATGATCTCCAAGGCACTCCCTCGTAGTTCGTACCTATTCGCAAGCTCCCAGAGCAGCCTTCGGACCACCTTGTCAGATCTGGTCCTTATCACAAGCTTAAGGCTCTCAATATTTACAGGTCGTCCTGCTGCGTAGAGAGCTGCCTCAATCATGCTGATACGTTCCATACTTCTTACGTCATTCATCTTCCACCGACTCCTTTACTCTCACAATGATGTCAGTCTCATCCTCATCCTGGTGAAGATCTATCTCATCCCGTTGCGCTAGGAAGAGGAGCATCATGAACACACGTACGACCTCAACCCAACTCTTGTCAGCGGTGAGGTCATATAGGCTTAGGAACCCCCCGCCCATGCTCCTAATCTGGTTAAGGAGCGCCTCTGCCCTGTCCTCGATCTCAAGTAGATAAGCTTCCATATCCAGAAAGTCAGGGATAGGCATAGGTAGGACTGGAAGCTTAGGCTTGACTTTCCTTCTTTCATCATCCAATGCTTTCTCCAATGCCGTGATGAGATCGGAGATAGAGGTAGTTGTGAACTCAAACCTGAAGGGGAGGGATAGAGGCGGCGGGATATATATTTCAGGCTTCTCGGGCGGAGTCTCGGGAGGCTCCTCCATCTTGAGCAGTAACTCCGCTTTCTTTAGGTATATGAGGACAGAGGAGTTAATGGCAGTGCCAGCCATCCTGAAGTCAATACCCACCTTGTTCATTTCTTCAAGCAGCGTAGTTAGCAGGTATACAAGATCGATACTCCAAGGGGATACCTTGTCCAGTTTCCTGTCTTTAAACAGGATTGCCCAGGGATCACGGAGATAGAAGGGCTTCTTCCTGACCATCTTAAACGGCTACCTCCATCTTCATAGGCAGGGCGATGATACGGCTCCGCCCCCTTTGAGCGAAGACGCCGTAGATCTTGTCGGCATTGTGAACCATCACGTCCTTCAGGCTCACCATGAGGAACTGTGACTCCAACGCGTTCTTCTTGAGGACATCAGCCAATCTGGACGCGTTAAGGTCATCCAAATGAGCGTCGATCTCATCGAATAGATAGAAGGGGGCCTTGAGGAACCGCTGGATTGCGAGCAGATATGCTATGGCTGCGACGGACCGCTCACCTCCACTGGCCCCGCTCACGAGTCTCATTGGCTTCCCTGGGAATTGTACGTAGAGGTCGACGCCCCCTGTGAAGGGGTCCTCTGGCTTCTGAAGCTCCAAGCGGCCATCGCCACCACCTGTTAGCTCAGCGAATACGGCTGAGAAATTCTCGCAGACCTCATTGAACGCCTTCATGAAGTGCTCTTGTTTCTCCTTCTCCACCTCATCGATGAAGTTAAAGATTGAACCTCTCTCCTTCTCCAGCTCGTTGATGCGAATGCTGAGCTGTTTGTAGTTACCCATGTACTCTTCATACTGCACTTCAGCGAGTTGGTTTATTGCCCCGATAGAACTCTTCTCCCTCTGGATCCTCTGGAAGGTACTGTCTACGTGGTCTAGGTCAATTCCATCTATGTGTATCTTCTCCTCGAAACCTAACCTAACAAGTTCCTCGGACCTCTGCTCGGTCTGCAGCCTGAACTTCTCAACTTCAACGTTGAGCTCCATAGATCTACGGTCGATGTTGACACGTCTATGCCCCAGCCTTTCTATTTGCTGGTCGAACTGTCTGACTTTCTTTCTGTATCGTTCCATGATACGGCTTGTGGCCTCGACATCGGACGTTACGCTATCGAGAGCTTTCTGCAGTTCTCCAAGTTCCGCAGTTTCCTCCTCAAGCCTCGATAAGGTTTCCTCGCGCTCGTGCTCCAAGGTCTCGATTTCTTCGCGTGATCTCTTAATTTGGTCTTCGGAGTCTGAGGTCTTCAGCTGCAGGTACCGTTCAATGAGGTTTGTAAGGACAGTGATATCTGAAATCAGCTGGGAACGGGTATTTCGCATCTCGGTAACCTCTCGGACGATTGTGTCATAGGTCACCTCAAGGTGGGCTACATCGGAAAGTTTCGACTGCTCTTTGAGCGCTGCTATCTCTGCCTTTGTCTGCCCTATCTTTTGTTGTGTACTTTCCTTCCTCTCACGGAGAGTAGTTATAAGACTTAGCTCTTTGTTTACCTTTTCCTCGATTTGCACAATTTTTTCTTCTATGGAGGTGATTTTTTTCTCCAGTCTCTTTATGTTCTCCCGGGTTTCCTCTATCTGCTTGTCTATTCCCTCGATGTTATTGTTGAAGTGATCTATGTAGCTGGTGAACTCTCTGAGGTTTCCGCCGGAGAGTTTGAGGTCTGTCATCCTTTTCGTTAGGCGGCTTCTCAGGGATTGGATGATCTTGGAGAGTTCGTTGATTGACTCGTCGGTAGGTATTAGCTTAGAAAAGTTAGGCGGTCTGCGGTAGTGGCCTCCGATAAGTCCACCCTCAGACTCGAAAACATCGCCCGTCGTGGTGACAGCCCTATAACCTTTTTGGGCGAGGTTTACCGCTGAAGCTCGATCTTTGACAATGAAGGTGTCGCCCCAGATTAAGTTAACAGCCGGCGCGTATTTTTCTGCATACCTGATCAGGCGAGGGATGTAGCCGATGATACCTGAGCCTTCGATCTCTGGGAGCGGCTCTTGTACATTTATATTATTTAAGGGGAGGAACCGGGTCATACCAAGTTTGTTCTTCTTAAGACCTTCAACACACTCGATAGCTGTCCCAATGTCGTCGACGATGATGGCATTGATCCAGCCATTAGCGGCCATCCTTACAGCCCGCTGATTCTTGAGGTCGATCTTGACGAGGGATCGAAGTGGGCCGTGATATCCCTTGATGGCTCCAGCCTCACCCATCTCCCTGACACGGGCTTGAGCCTTCTCCTCTGTCACGACATTCTTCCAGAGGTCCTTCTTCGCGGTGAACTGTGTGATAGTCAGCTCTGCATCCTTAGCAAGCTTGTTAGCGTTTTCTATGGTGGTCCTCATGTTTTTCTGCCGCTTCACCTGATCTTCGATGGTGGAGAGTATTTCCTCTAGCTTGTGAGCTTCATCGATCTTGAGAGCCTCTAGCTCAGCGATCTTACCAGCTAATGAACCTGAAGTGTTAAATGACTCATTCTTTTTCTGTCTCAGTTCGTCAAGCTTTTCATCTAATGAATTTACGGTAACGAGATGCCTGTTGATCTCGATCTCTAGGCCGCTAATGCTCTCCTGGCTGGGAATAAGGCTCTCGGTCAGATCTTCGACCTTTTTCTGATTTGTCTCAGCGGACTCCTTAACAGTCCTTATCTTCTCACTAAGGTCCTGTAGCTGAGATTCCTTCCCCTGTATCTCAACATTGATCTGTGCCTCACTTCGTGTCAGCTCCTGAAGTTCACTCTGTTTCTCATCGATTTCTGTCCTTGAACGTTCGATCTCCGCGAGCTTGTTCTCGATGGTTCTCTGGATCAAAATCTTCTTGGAATCAATCTCCCTCAGCCTGGACTCAAGGGAGTTTCTCAGGGTCCTTTTTCCCACGAGGTCTGATTTGAGGAGAGGTAGACGAGTGTTGCCCTTCTCGGAAGCTTCTCGGATAAACTCCTCCAGACTGTCCCTTGCTGCGTCTCTTTCTATGGTAGTATCGGCTTTGTTCTTCTCCAAATCTTCTATCTGTGTCTTGTTCTCTGTTATTTGTTTTCTGAGCGCCTCTGTCCTATATTCCAGCTGGGTGAGTTGATGGGAGAGTTTGAAAGCTTTGAGCCTTCGCTCCTCCATTGTAAGTAAGTAGTGACGGAGTGCGTCGTTCTTCTGACGCTCGAGTTCGTTAACCCGCTTTCTCACCTCGTCACCCTTGGCAGATGCCACCTCTATCTTCCGCTCGGCTTCCGATAGCTGCGTCTTTGCCTCTGTTTTTTTCTCGTCGTATTCTTTGAGGCCTACCAGATCTTCTAGGGCATTCATTCTCTCAGAGGTGGTGATGTCGCTCAATCGGGTGGCTGTCCCTTGGAGAACTATGTTATAACCGCCTGGGCTTATTCCTGCCATAACTAAGAGGTCTAGTAAAGCCCGTCTTGATGTCTTCTTCCCGTTGAGGAAGTACTTGCTCTTTCCCTTCCGGTCAACTCTTCGCCCTATACTTACAGTCTTACGGTCTATAGCAAGACCTCTATCGGAGTTGTTCAAATAGATAGTGACTTGAGCGTACTGGGGTTTACTTGAACCTTCCTCACCAAGACCATCGTAAATTAACCCTGAAAGATCTGCTACTCTCATTCTCTTGGAGCCAAGCTCCCCGAATACGAATTGGACAGCGTCAACGATATTGCTCTTGCCACTTCCGTTAGGACCAGTGATGACATTGAAACCCTGCTGGAAGTTCAGCTTCACGCTCCCGCTGAAGGATTTGAAGTTCCTCAACACAACCCTACTAATGTGTACCAATTCACGTTCTATCCTTTTGAGATAAGGTGCCCTACCGACTTCTCAGACTGCTTAAATCCGGTGGGGCTGACCCTGTGTGAATTTCAATAATCCTTTAAAGAATTCAAGACTGTCGCTCGCGAAACGTCAAGCATGTACGATATTATGCAGTATTATTCGGGGATTAGAGGGGGCTATGTGTATCGAAGGGTGCATACGACTCCTGTTTCAATGGGTGTGAGTAGGCCAATCAAGCTTTATTGATTCGAGGGTACCCTAATAATGAAGGATATGAGGATAAAACAGCTCATAGAATCTATTGAGGGAGCAGGACTAGATGCTTACATGGTTACGATGGACCCGAACATCATCTACTATGCGGGAACGATAAGCGGGGGGATTCTTATCGTTTCGCCAGAGGCTGAGCCCTTTCTCCTCGCATCTAGGCTCAACTTTTCTATCGCCCAAGATCAGGCCACAGGATGCGAGGTTAAACCGTACATAAGAAAAGACAAGTTGGAGAAGATTACAGTCATATTAAACGAGTTAAATCCGAAGAAAATAGGCTTCGACGAGCTATCCCTTGATCTTTACAAAGATCTTGGAAAAAGATTGAAGGATGTAGAGCTGAAAGCTGCTCCTGACGTTGTCATGGACATGAGGCGGGTGAAGGACACTAAGGAGCAAGGATTAATGAGGAGGGCCGCTGAGTTGGCGGACATCGGAATGGAAGCTATAAGACAGTTCCTAAGGGAAGGAGTCAGGGAGTACGAGGTTGCGGCCGAGGCTTCCTATGCTATGAGGAGGGAGGGAGCTGAGGAGAGAGCTTTCCCCTTCATTGTGGCTTCAGGGCTCAGATCCGCTTATCCGCACGCAGGGGTAACGGATAGACGGATAAAACGGGGAGATTTTGTCACAGTTGACATGGGAGCAACATACCATGAGTACCAGTCGGATCTCACACGGACCTTCATAATGGGCGTACCTTCCGACGAACAGAGGGCCATTTATGATGTGGTACTGGAAGCTAACGAGGTCGCGCTCGCTGAGATTCAGAGTGGTGCTGCGGGGGTGAAAGTAGATAGAATAGCTAGGGGCATCATAGAAAGTGAAGGTTATGGAGATTACTTTATCCACGGGTTGGGTCATGGCGTTGGTCTTGAGATCCACGAACCTCCGTCCCTCAGCAAGACTAGCGAGGATATCTTGAAGGTGGGAAACGTGGTTACTGACGAGCCCGGGATTTACATACCTGGGTTCGGGGGCGTCAGGATTGAGGATACGGTCCTAGTCACAGATTCAGGTCCGAATAGACTAACTAGATTTGACAAGGATATTGACGCGATGTGTGTCTGAGGTCACTTTATTTCCCATACTTCCGGTGCCGGTTCTGGTAGCTCCTTATCACCCTTTCGAGATCGATCTCCCTGAATTCTGGCCAGTAGACATCAACCATGAAGAACTCGCTGTACGCTGATTGCCAGATAAGAAAGTTACTTAGCCGAGACTCTCCTGAGGTCCTGATGATCAGGTCAAGGTCCTGCTGCGGTAGGTATGAGGTGTAGAGATATCCTTCGAAAAGATCTTCATCGATGTCCTCAGGAGTCAGCTCTCCAGCCTTTACTTTGACAGCAATCTCCTTAGCCGCATCCACGATCTCTGCCCGACCTCCGTACGCCAGTGCGATGTTCAGGTAAAAGCGATCGTATCCTTTCGTTGACTCTTCGACTTCTGATATGAGATTCCTCAGATTCTCAGGGAGGAGATTAATTCTGCCAATCGTTCGAATTTTGACCTTGTTCTTATGGATGACATCTGACTTGAGTATCTCTACAAGGTTCTCCTCATAGAGCTTCATCAGCTCATCCACCTCATCTTCAGACCTGTTGAAGTTCTCTGTGGAGAAGCCGTAGAGGGTGACGGTTGTAATACCCAGATTGAGACACCATTCCAAGAATTTTTTAACTTTCTCGGCGCCCTCTCTGTGCCCCTGCCAAGGATTCATCTCCCTTGCAGAGGCCCACCGCCTGTTCCCGTCAAGGATGACACCGATGTGCTCAGGTACATTTGTTGAGTCGATCTGCATGCGAAGCCAACGACGATAAACATTGTAAACTCCAATAGCTGATAGCAGGCCTCGCAGCATCTCTGACAACCTTTAAAGTACTCGTTATTATCAGGATGATAAAAACTCTACTGTACTTATAATTTTAGAGGATGAATGATACATGAGTTATTGAAATGGGAGTTTTTTATCTGAACCGTAGATGAAGAAGACAAATATAATCGTTGTCACGACACCCGCCAAGGACATAAAGACGAGAGGAGACCACAATGTAAGGGTCTTCTCAGGCTCGACAAGTATCTTGGCCGACTCGATCGCGATGAACCTAAGCCAGAAGGTCACTATTATCCCGACGACATTCTGCCACATTTTAGAGTCCTTCTGCATGTACTTGGATGCCACGCCGCCAATGAGAGCAACCATCGCCCCGAGGATAATGAGATCTATCGCCTTCAGCATGAACGCGCCGATTAGGGTGGGTAATTGCTGCAGCCACGGTGAGAAGTTCTGCCACCACGGTGGCGAGTCTGGAAGCACAAATTTCCTAGCGTTAAATAATCCTTGGATGGAGCCTACGATTCCGAGGATGAGTCCGACGCTTTGTGAAGCAAGGGTGAGCTGCCTTTCTGGAGGTGGAAGTCTTAGAGTTACCTTGGCGAGTTTTTCCTCCCATCCAAATCCCTTGACGAGGAGGGCGATCCCCATGACGAAGGTGAGCACTAGCCCTGCGTTCTGGAGCTGGCCGAAAACCAACAGGACGCCTAAGATGACAAGCATAATTCCGGGCAAGCCCAGGCTTACTCTAGAGTAATAGGGGTCCTCAACGAGCATTCTCAGGTACCTGAAGATAACCGCCCAAGTCTCTTCAAGACGCTCGCTGTGCTTAACGACTACATGCTGGATGGAAGTGATTGGTACACGTGATTGGATAAGAGGAATGAGAGTCTCATCAGAATACCCATCCGTGACCAGGATAACGCCTGTGGCCTTAAAGGTTTCAAGGATGTCTTCAAGCTCACTTACGATCTTCCTGTCAGCCTCGATCCCCCCCATAGAACTGCCAGCAATAGTAGCTATCTGGTGGATCTCGTCGGGATACCGCTCTGTGAGCTGATCAAAAATTTTCACAGCGCCAAACATTGCATTGGCGTCTGCCTCCTCGGGGTCTGCAATCGCGAGAGCGGAGGCAGCCTCTAAATTCGAATCCCTACCTAAGATCGGCGTCTCAACGTGTGCCTTCTTCCCGATATCATTATCTCCGTCAATGCAGAGGATCAGCGTCCTAGCGCTCGCTCCTCCGGTCTCAGACATGGGTCTCCAGTCACATGTGGGATGGGAGGTATATATATCGCTTCTCAGATCTCCAGGTGAAGGTCTTCTTTCAGACCTTTGTACCGGTTACGTATGGTGACCTCGGTGACGCCTGCCGCATCGGCGATCATCTTCTGAGTACGCTTCTCATCATTCATTACACATGCAATATAAAGGGCCGCAGCTGCCAACCCCATGGGATCCTTACCTGCTGTCGTTTTGAGACGCTCAGCCTCGCGGAGGATCTCAACCGCCCTCTGCTGAGTCGTCTCTCCCACATCAACCTTAGATGCTATTTTGGGCACCCTGAGCTGAGCTGCTGGAATCGGCATCTTGAGGCCAAGATCCCTTAACAGAAGCCGGTAACAACGTGCGATATCTTTCTTGTCAATTGGGCTAAATTCTGATAGTTCGCGAAGAGTCCTCGGTGTCTGGGTGAGTCGGCATGCGGCGTATAAAGACGCAGCTGCGATGGCTGATATGGAGCGACCGCGAACCAGCCCTTTATCCAGGGCCTTCCTGTAGATTACGGCTGCCTTTTCTTTGATTGGCGGTGGAATGTGAAGTTTGTCGGTCAGCCTGTCGAGTTCAGCCATAGCCTGGGCAAGGTTCCTGTCGACGGAGGAGTGAACTCTGGACCTTATCTGCCATTTCCTCAGACGGAGCATCTGGAGCTTCGTCTTGAGAGGTATCTTCCGTCCGAAGGCATCCCTACCCACTCGGCCTATCATGGTGGTAAGTCCTTTATCGTGGACGGAGAAAGAGAGGGGAACTCCAACTCTACTCCTTGACTCCTTCTCACTCTGCGTGAAAGCCCTCCACTCGGGACCCTTATTAATGATTAACTCAGTGAGGACAAGGCCGCAGTTACCGCAGATTATCTCCCCTGATTTATTGTCATGAATAACATTGCTGCTCCCGCACTCGGAGCAGATATTATCGCTCGCTATCTTATCTCGTTTCCTTGACATAGTCTCCCTCAACATATTAGGTATGTTTTAATCCATCACAGAATATTCATCACCTGTGAATCAGAAATTCTGTTCACCTGGAACTAGTATCCATCGCTCTAGTTGTTATATTTAAACTTTTCGGTGTAAATCAATATAGTCTATAAATATGCATTTGAGATATATAGAAATCTATCCAAGAATAGACATTGTGGAGGTTAATCGGGTTCCCCTATAATACGACATTGATCTTGGGAGATGGATCATGAGGATTAAGGGAAAAGATAAAACCTCAAGCCTGTAGATGGTTAATTGGTTCTCGACTTGGCAGGCTTCTTGAGGGGAATACGCCCAACCGTTGATAATTACGTTGACGACCTAGCCCAGCAGGAGACGGTTGTGTCCGTAGGTCTCTTCGGCAGTTGGACTAGGTACGAGGCGTCTGCTACAAGTAACGTCGATATACTTGTGGTTGACAGGTCAGACCTCGGTTTCGAGTTCAACGAGTTGATAGAGTACAAGGGGCTCATAATGGATGTTAACAGGATCCCATGGAAGTGGGTCGGCGAGGTAATAACTCCGGAGATCGACCACAGACTTCAAGAGACCCAAATTCTCCACGATCCGAGCGGCCTGCTCACAAGAGCGAAGAACTTTGTGGGTAACTGCTACCGGACTCGGGGACGGGTTGAAGTGAGGACTGAGGGTTATCTCACCAACGCTGACATGTATTTAAGCAGGTCATCCTCAGCGATGACGCGTAATGATCTTGAGACAGCTTTCTTGTTCGCTGACTTGAGTTTAGCCCCCATCGCTCACGTCCTAATGGATGTGGCTGGTCTACCTGTAAATCGGAGCGCCCACATCTGGAACCTTAGGAGATCGTGTGAGAAACTAGACTTGCTGGAAATCTATAGGACTGTCGTCACAGTTGCCCGCCTTTCCCGGTTGGAAAAAGAGGATGTCTCTAATAGCCTTGATCTGTTCAGAAGTGTCTGGCAGGAAATCTCAGACTACATGGTGGATAACCAAGACGAAGTAGACTCGCTACATGACAGGCTCAAGAAGGAAATTAGTTACATGATGAACCCTGCATTGCTCAAGAGCATCCTGAGGAAGACAGGGGAGATGCTGAATAGTAATAACTTTGTCGAGGCTGCGATGTGTATGAGAAGCAGACTGCTGCCTTTTCTTGAGAATTATGCCTGGCTCGTATTGGCAAAGCGAGGAGACAAATTCGATTATACCTCCCTATTTAAGACCATCAAGGAGTACGGGGGATCCATTGAGATCTATGATGGTGCTACTGAGATCTTCAACCTGAAGAACGTGGAGTGGAACATGGTTAAACAAGCGGCGGACATCGCCCGTTCTGTTATCGTCCAAGTCCGTACTGCAAGAAGGGATTTGATCAATAGATTCGTGGTTTGAAGCTTAGTCGGTTAGACTTATATCTCCTTGCTGATTGTGTATCGATCTGAGCAGCCCGGTCGTCTAGCGGTCAAGGATGGGGGCCTCTGGAGGCAAAGCTGGAGACAGCCTCAGACGAGAGTTCGAATCTCTCCCGGGCTACCATTAAAAATCGGTAAATAAGGGCATTTTTGGGGTTTTTTTTGGTTTTGTTTTATTTGTTCTCCGGTCTTACGCCTCAGACTGGTTTCCCTCAAAGGTTAAGTTCTTAAATGACGTCCAAAACCGTCAAAACTTCCAAGCACATTTTCGCTTAGTGTTTTTTCCTATCTCTATTAGGATTCGACCCGAGTTCTGAAGGGGGAATGGTTAAAAAGAAAGACTGTTCGATGTATAGAACGACTGTTCGATGAATAACCCGTTCAAGTATCCCGGATTCCGAATCCTCACTGTCTTCTTCGACGAGCCCTACCGCGAGTTCCACCTCAGGGAGATAGCAGAGATCGCCAACATCAGCCCCAGCACCGCCAAGAGGTTCCTCGACTTCTACGAGGTCAACGGATTCCTCATCAAAAATAGGAAAGCCAACCTCTCCCTCTTCAGAGCCAACGTGGAGAACAGCAGTTTCAGGTTCATGAAAATAGCCCTATTCCTGTTCAAGGCTAGACCGCTGACGGACTTCTTGACCGAGGCGTACGCGGGCTTATCGGTCGTTCTCTATGGGAGCTGTGCTCGGGGCGAGGACGGCCCAGAGAGCGACGTGGACCTGCTCATAGTGGGAAAGAGAGCGGAGAAGATGGACCTGACGCGATACGAGGGCATGCTGAGCAGAAGGATCAATACAATAGTTTTCGATCCCCAAGAGTGGGAGGAGAAGGCTGAGGAAGACAGAGCGTTCTACGAGAGAGTCCTGGTGGACGGGATCGTGTTACAGGGACCCCTTCCGGTGGTTTCAAATTGAACATCAGGGAGTGCTTTGAGAAGAGGCTTCTCCGGGAGTATATGCCCGATCCCCGAAGGAGTGGAAGGTAGAGTCGCAGAGGCTAAGCTCGAAGAGGCTGAGAAGGCCCTGAGATACGGTCTCCTAGACGCAACGGTGATCCTGGCCTATACGGCAATGTTCCACGCCGCGAGAGCCGTGCTATTCAGGGACGGGATCGTAGAGAGGAGCCACGTCTGCCTCATCGAGTACCTGAAGGAGAGATACATCAAGACAGGGCGGATGAGCGAGGTCCTGATCAACACGCTGGATTCTGCTCGGGTGAACAGGCATGAGACCCTCTAAGGGTTCGAGACTCGAAGCAGCGCGCGCCTTCGCAAGACATAGACATCCCGTTTAACCTATCATTCTCATAGAATTTTATTTAGCTAGTCGACTAATAATATTCCACATGAGAATATACTTTGCAGGTTCAATCAGGGGCTCAAATGCAGACAGAAAAACATACCGCATCATTGTTGATCAGCTCAAAGAGCATGGAACCGTTTTAACAGAGCACGTCGCCAAAGCAGATGAATCAGATGAAGTTGAGATTGATGATAAGGAGATCTTCAAACAGGACCTTGAATGGCTCAAATCAACGGATGTATTGGTGGCTGAGGTCACAGCTCCATCCCATGGAGTTGGATACGAAATTGGGAAAGCTGAGGAATATGGAATCCCAGTTTTATGCTTATACAATGAAGCGACAGGGAGACAACTTTCTGCAATGATCAACGGGAACGACTACATTACAGTTAAGAGATATAGAACCGTCCAAGAAGCAGTCAAGATCATTAAAGAGTATTTTACTGGCGTGAGCACGTGAGATTAAATCAAATCCAAATGTAACATAATTTTCCACAAATCTCTCCCAGGATACCAACTCCTGAGAATAAACACTTAAAGATGCAGGGTCTGCGGTTTGTGTTTCAAGCTCCTGTTTCTTGGATCCACGTTGAAGGGCATGAGGATGCTGTGGCCTGCCTCCCGCACCAGATCGGTATACTTCTCCACGTCGGCTCCTCTCCCGCGGCCGGCGGGTCGAACCCGGCGAAAGGGATTGCGGTGATCCGCGTTGACGTAAACGTAGTCGATGAGTGTTCCGGCCTCAACTCGCCAGCCGGCTATGTCCAGAACCTCGGCGGCGGCGACATGGGGCAGCCGGGTCTTGTACTCCCTGAGGTTGCGGCGGAGCACGGTGGAGACCCTGATCTCCTCGGTGGGCACCTCGTTCCTCCGGAGGCGCCGGCATGCCTTGTCGATGACCCCTAGGGCCCGCTTCACGCCCTCGGTACGCACCTCCTCCAAGGAGTCGCAGCCCAGCAGCGCCTCGATGGTCTCCCGTTGGGCTCGGGCCACGTACGGGGATGTATCCCGTCTGCGGAGTTCGATTCCCCTGCAGACGTAGTCGCCGTCCACGGTCACGCCGTAGTACCTGTTGGCGGCGCCTGTGCCCGGCTCCCCTTTCTGGGGCAGCAGCACGAGGAACCTGAAGTGGTTCTCAACGGCCATGGGGAGATCCACGTGTCTGGCTATCTTCTTCGCGAGGGCCGCGTAGTCCTCGGGGGTGGCGCCGGGACGCTTGAGGAAGAGGCTGTCGTTGTTGCCGTAGAGGGTCCGGTAGCCTGCCTCCCTGGCGACGTTCATGCTCTCCACGAGGTGGTCCTGGGCAACCCTGTTGATCTCCATGAAGGTGTCAACGTTCCCGAACCTGTTGGCCCAGCACCCGCTGTAGCCGTAGGTGCAGAAGAGAATCTCCTTGAGGGCCAGCTGCCGCCCCTCGCACCAGGCATACTCCTGTGAGCCCCGGGGCAGCGTATACCTGAGATGCTTGAAGTGGAGGCGTCGCTCCAAGGCCTCCCTTGTGAAGCCGACGATGAAGCCCTCGCTGCCCCTGTCCCCGTGTATGTTCTCGTAGCTGATGTTCCGCCGGATGATGAGGTTGGGGAACATGCTCTCGAAGTCGAGGGCCGCCACGTTCTCGTGGAGCCCTACATCGGGGGTAAATATGAGCCCCCCGTGGTCCCTGTGCAGCAGCTCCCTGAGGGTCATGACCGGCTGGAAACCACCCGCCCTGCGCAGCAGTATCCCACGGCTCCGGGCCTCGTAGCACTGCCGGCTCTCGATGGCTCTCCCCGCGGCCCACTCGGCGGAGAGACGGAGCGGGAGACGGGTATACTGCACCCTCTCCAAGAGGCCCGCGAGACCTAGGCGACCGTAGGTAGAGAGCGTGACATGAGCCCTGCCGCCCCAGAGCTTGGGGCCGTCGGGGTTGACGGCGCCGAGCCGTCGGAGGCCATAGTGTCTGCCGAGAGAGAGCAAATTCTCCAGGTCACAGCCGCGGCAAACGATGATATCGGGGTTCACGTCTGCGAGTTGATCTAGGAAGTCCCGGAGAATCCGCCTGGTGATCCCGGTGAAGACGTACTCCTCCTCCAGGTTCTCGTCGAAGATGATCACCGTGCCCTCGGCGCGCTTCAGCTTCATCCC
>DAOVCM010000033.1 GCA_030670015.1 Candidatus Bathyarchaeota archaeon | reverse complement strand
TTATCGGGGGGGGGGGGGGGGTGGACAATCAGGTCTCACAACAGGTATATATGGTGCCAGAATTATACTCAAGACATTAGTACTGGAGAGAACGATGCCAGGCGGTTGTATTGCCGAGGCGGTTATCATCGAAAACCACCTTGGTTTTCCTGAGGGAGTACGTGGCTCAGATTTGGCGATCAAAATGAAGGATCTATGTGAGAAAGCTGGCGCATTATCCTCAGGGAGGATTTAAAAATACCTGTGGTTTGGTCACCGCATACCAAATTCGCGATTATTGTAGATACAAGATGTGAAATGAAATTTAAAAACAGGCTTACAAATAGAATGCAAGAGATAATTGATCAAGTATATGGATGGCTTAGCGTATCTCCATCTCAATATAGACGTCGTTAGGTACTCTGATCCGCATAATGCTCCTCATCACCCTCTCGCGGGCGTCGATCTCGATGAGCCGCTTATGAACCCGCATCTCATACCTGTCCCAGGTGTTACTTCCATCACCACAGGGTGTTCTCCTCACGGGAACTACAAGCTTCTTCGTTGGTAGAGGTATTGGCCCCACAATCTTTACACCGATCTTCTTCGCTATATCCTTAATCTCGCTGCATACGGATCCAAGCTTATCGGTGTCAATACTCGTCAGCTTGATCCTAGCACGCTTCACCATATTTGTCACTTCCCTGTTGTCTCAGCCCGTGAATTAAGTCTTCCGAATATGGAGAGGCCTAGTGTACGGCTAGCTCTCGACCTCTGTGACCACACCTGCCCCGATAGTGGTGCCCATGTCCCTCAAGGCGAAGCGTCCTAGCTGGGGAAAGTCTGTGTATGCCTCTAGGGCTACAGGCTGTAATGGTACGAATCTGACGATTGCGGCTTCGCCTGTCCTAAGATAACTGGGGTTCTCCTCAACGACCTGTCCGCTCCTCGGGTCAATCTTGGAGACGAGTTGGTCGAATCTCACCGCGATCTGAGCTGTGTGAATGTGAAGAACAGGTGTGTAGCCTTGTGCGATAGCAGTAGGATGATGTATAACGAATATTCTTCCCTTGAAAGCCTTGGCAACAGTCGGTATGTTTGAAGGGTAGCCTGCAACGTCACCACGCTTGATTTTATCCCTTGGAATACCTTTGACGTTGAATCCGATGTTGTCGCCTGGTCCGGCTTCGTTCATCCTCGTGTAGTGGGTCTCGATGCTCTTTACGTCTCCCTCCTCGCCACTCGGTTGGAAGACTATGTGTGAATCCATTTTCAGGACTCCGGTTTCCACCTTTCCTACAGGGACTGTGCCGACGCCCCTGATGGAGTAGACTTCCTGCACCGGAATTCTTAGTGGCTTATCACTAGGCTTTGGCGGGACATTGAATTCGTCGAGAGCCTTGAAAATTGTTGGCCCCTTGTACCAAGGCATATTATCGCTTTTGTTGTAGAGGTTGTCGCCTGTCCAGCCTGAGGTAGGGACGAATTGGATTTTACTAATGTCGTAGCCTACCATCTTCAGTAACCGGGATACGCCGTCCTTGACTTCCTCGTATCTAAGTTCGCTCCAGTTTACTGTGGGGTCATCCATCTTATTTACTGCGACGACGATTTGATCGACACCTAGGGTCTTCGCGAGGAAGGCGTGCTCCCTTGTCTGGCCGCCGGGGTTCGTGCCGGCCTCGTACTCGCCCCGCTTTGCAGAGATGAAGAGGATAGCTCCATCTGCTTGGCTGGCGCCTGTGACCATGTTTTTAACGAAGTCTCTGTGACCGGGGGCGTCAATTACAGTGAAAAAGTATTTTTGTGACTCCAGTTTGTAGAAGGCGAGATCGATTGTGAGTCCCCGTTCCCTCTCCTCTTTAAGCTTGTCGAGGACCCATGCGTATTTGAAGGACTCCTTACCGAGGGACCTTGCCTCCTCTTCAAAATCCTTGATGACCTTTTCGCTGATCGCTCCTGCGTCGTAGAACAGGTGACCTATACTTGTGCTCTTTCCATGATCAACGTGACCGATGATTATCAGGTTAAGGTGTGGCTTTTTTTTACCACTCATTGTATTATCTCCTACACACAGAAACACAGTATGCAAAATAAAAGGTTTAGGTTTTGTGAGAAAAAGGAAAAACTATGAAGAACAACATCATAATGTTGTCTATAACCCCCGTAACCTCAGTATACGAACCTATCTGCGTAAAGTTTAAACCTGACACAGTAGACGCTTTAGCAGAGAGTTCCATGGCTAACGGGATGTACGTCGCAAGGCGACTGAAAAAGATCAGGAAGAAGATGCGCCTAAAGAGCAAGGACTATGTATTAAGGCTGAAACGTAGGACTGATAGAAAGGGTCTGCTTGAAGGAGCGCCTATGGGTCGCGGCATTGTGCTCCAGAAGGTGGGTATTGAGTCAAAGCAGCCTAACTCGGCTATCCGTAAGTGTGTAAGGGTTCAGATCATTAAAAATGGCCGCCTCGTGACGGCGTTCTTGCCAGGAGACGGCGCCCTAAATTATGTCGACGAGCACGACGAGGTTATGATCGAGGGTATCGGCGGCCCACGCGCCAGGTCAATGGGTGATATTCCAGGCGTTCGATACAAGGTTAGCGCTGTAAACGGGGTACCTCTCCACCTCATGGTCGTTGGTAAATTGAAGAAGCCTATGCGCTGAGTCCTGTATTATCTCCTTAATTCATTAGCTAGGTATCAGGGTTAATTAATATCGTTGATACGTATTCCCACGTATTATTAAAAGGGGCATCATTGATAAATGGAATAAATCGCTGTAGTACTTCATTTCCATTCAGGATTGTAGGGGTAGTGGGCTAGGTATCTTTGTTTTACTTAAGGGTGCGCTCATTCTTTGGCGTTATCTCGAAAAGCTTTTTATTCTGGTTTCTTTATTTGCATCTCTGATATTTCGAAAAGAAGTGGTAGAATGAGCCAAACCGCAGTCGAGTCACCTAAATTGTTTGGGGAGTGGAGCTTCGAAGGCATAACCGTTAGAGACATAGGGCTAGAAAGATACCTAAATCTGGAGCCTATATATATACCTCACTCCAGCGGTAGACACGAAGCTCGTAGATTCAGAAAATCAGATATGAACATAGTAGAACGGCTCATCAACAGCCTCATGCGCCCTGGAAGTAGTAGCGGTGAAAAATCCCGCATCACCAGTGTCGTGAGGAACGCGTTCGTTATTATCAACATTAAGACGGGGCGGAATCCTATTGAGATCTTGGTCAGGGCCGTGGAGAACGCAGCGCCCAACGAGGACACAACACGTATCGGTTACGGCGGCGTTGTGTACAGGCTCGCTGTGGACATCTCACCTCAACGGAGGATTGACCGCGCCCTCAGGTTTATCGTCCAAGGTATCAAAGACGTTACATTCAGCAACCGGCGGACCCTTGAGGAGATCCTAGCGGAACAGCTTGTCGGGGCTGCCAACAACGATGGGAACGCCTTTGCAATACGTAGAAAGTTAGAGGTAGAACGGATAGCCTTCTCCTCAAGATGATCTTTCGTCTCAAACTCTTACAAAAGACTTCCAGCAATGAAGCCCAGTAGACCACTTAGCATCAATATGAAGACATGGGTTTTTACCTTTCTACTGTTCTCACCGCTTGGCTCACGAACCAGCGAGAGAGACAGATATATCAACCCAAGATCAGTGAATGCGACAAAGGGCACGTACCATAATGAGACCATTTCCAAGAAGGGTGGTATGAATGAGACGACGACAGCAAACACATAGAAGAATACTGAGACCCAAGCCGCAGTCACAGCCCCCCTAGACACGGCGACGGTCCTGATTCCCATAGCTGCGTCTCCATCCACATCGACGATGCCCTTAGTCACCTCACGACCCATATTCGTCAAGAAAGCGATGAAAGCAAATAGGAAGATTAAGTCCAAGTTAGAGTCAAAATTCATGATTCCCCCATAAACAAAGGGAAATGCAATACAGGTGCTGACAATGAAGTTCCCAGGAAGACCAGTCCTCTTCCCTACGGTTGAATATGTTATTAAGGCGACCCAAGTAATGGCGGCGATAACGGTATGACCTAGACCTATTATCCATGAGGATACAAGACCGATGACGCTGAGAAAAATGAAGACTGTCAGTGCTTCAGCTGGTGTAACGGCACCACTTGGAATGGGTCGTTGAGGCTCGTTAATAGCGTCAATCTCCCGATCATAGTAATCGTTGATAGCCATCGCACTCCCAGCTAATGTAAATCCGGTAAGGAAGGCTAGAAACAGTTCTCCGGGTGAATTTAGTATGTTGACTCCTCCTATTAAAGCGCCTATAAGGATGGCGAAACCTATCATGAAGCAGTTGACAGGGCGGATGAGGCGAATTAGACCGGAGGGATCACCCATTTTGACATCGCATCATTTGAGATGTGAGATATTAAGCCTATTGGAGGAATGGCTAATATCTGTTTTAAAGGAGCATTCATTTTTCATATAAACCGCATCATCTCTGAAAGCTATCAGACCATTAAAATCCTCTACATAAAGCTTCAACGGAAATATCAGATAGCTGAAAAGACCAGATCGAGTCAGACAATCCTATCTTTTTAAGATTCGTCTACCAATTTTCATCCATGTATGTGTTTAGCTCCTTTGGATATAGAGCCTAATTTGACCCTCTTTTCGTATATTTGGAAGATTTTTCAGTGAAAATAGGCGAAATAATGCTCTATGTAGGTGAGCTAAAAACGTACTCATCCATTAATCCTCAAATTCTATTCAAGGGTTCCTGAGGTTTATTGATTAGCTCATAAAATCCTCGTAATCTCAAAATGATTTAGTAACTGAATAAAAAATCTTAAAGAATTAATATTTCCTGTTAAAAAAAATGAAATTCTTGTAAGACGATCGCTTTTTCTCCTTAACATAGTTACTGAAGTTTCTTTCGTCTTGTTTTATAAGAACCATTTTTCCTTCAAATACTTACATCACATCTAAATAAAACATCTAGAGATCCAATGATCTAAATTTCAGTCCGCCGCAGTCATGTGGGGACAAAGTTATTTTGAATTATATGCTCATTCTATAAAGAAAAACCAGTTAACGACTCATTATTCAACTTTTAAACAACAAGCATTTTGACCTAGCCTTCACCGGTCACAACTATTTCAAAGCTGAAATCATTTATTCCAGTTGCTTCCTCTGAAACACTCAGCGTCAACATTATCGGAATACTATCACCAGGTTCTAAAACCGCTCCAGTGTAGTTCCAGTCAAGAAACATGTAAAGGGCAGCTTCAGAGGGATCCCAGTTCTGGGTGTTCAACGATAACACCACGCTTGTTTCGCACAGGTTTTTAACGTAGATCGTGAAATTCGATGAGGTGCCGGGCTCGATCATCTCCCAATCGATCGACGATACAGGGTTCGTACATTCACTATCGTAGTAGAGCTCAACTGTGACTTCAGGTGGCTCTACGCTTTCTACAATGGACATAGTGTCCAAGAAGCCATCACTATCACTATCATAGTACTTTATTATAGAGGCTCTGCCACTCAGGTCCCAATTCTTGTAGTCGGACAGGATCTGTGCTGTTGCTTGCGTCCCGTCGCCACCAAGACCAAAGACTATGAGGACGTATCTGACTCCGTCCCTGAAGATCTGGATTACGCCGTAATCGGCTGTTACTCTTCCTTGTTGATCCCTCTCTATATAGTACTCAGTTCCGGAAGATTGCACATATAGGTAGTCTCCCTCGGCGCCCCTCTCATAAACGACAGGTAAAACCTTATTCCATTCTTCATCCCTCAACTCGTTATAGTAGTATGTCGCTTGGTTGACTCCTGGCCCCCCGATTACTATGAGGTTGCTAGTTGTATCCTCCATCGTGACTTTAGCGATACCAGCGTCATACGTTGAGATGTAATCGTAGCATCCCATTGAAGCCTCCAAACTTTCAGAGACGTTAGCCTTCCCCCTCTCCACCCCAAGTGTGTAGGCGATTATCACCCCACCCATGGTATCCATTGTGTGTGCGCAGCCACAAGGGCCATGTGGACTGCTACTGGGAATCAGAACATAAGTTTGGACACCTTGGCTATTGTTCTTAACAAAGGGTTCTGGAAAAACATCTAAGGTGTACTCGCTTCCAGCGTATGCAGTGGCTCCACGAACTCTGGCGGGTCCGAGATATCCTGAGAATAGGAAGGCGACTACGACTGCGAACAATATTGTGAAGGGTAACACTATTCTCCTCTCGGATAGAGTTCTCCAGTTGATCTTTAGAGCCTCCCTAGATTATACAGAAGTTCCTAGAAGAGAATTTTTATATATATTATGAATAGTAGAAACATTCCTAGAATCTATAGTGGAATGATATGATATGGAAAAGTTAAAATGTTATATACCCTTTATACTGATTCTGTTATCATCATTTTACGTTAACATAAATCTCGTAAATTCCTGGTTCCACTTTGACTATCAAGACGATTTATACAAGTGGGAAATAGTCAATTTTGACGGTGATCTCTCTCTTTTACCTGAGGAGGACGCACATTATTGGAATCATCATAGTTTCAGATTCAATGAAGACGTTCAATGGGGTGTCAGTTTCAGTGAAGAAGTTAAAATACAACTAGCAACGTCTTGGGGAGACTCAGGTCACATAGCCACTGGAATGTGGTGGTCAAGGGGATTTAAACGAGAAAGGAAAATCCCAATAAACAATATTCAAGTCCGAGTTGAGTTCGACGTAATCGTAAATAGATTCTATTACGAGGAACCAGACGAATGGCTCAGGGTAGCGCTAGCATGCGCGGTGCAGAGAAGCGATAATAATGTAATATACACAGAGCTCGACATTTTAGACAGCCCCAATACACAGAAACACATCACTGGAAATATCATGGTTGGTGGAGACGTCATTTACCAAGGGGGAGACGTCGTCGAATACAAGATAGACGAAATTCCTTTGAAGACATGGAGACACTACACTTTAGAAATAACAAAGTACATTGACAATGCTTGGAAGATCAGAGAAGGGGACATGCTTGAAAGCATTTACATCGTTATCGAGACGGATAACAATCCAGTAGAAGTTGAACTCAGAATCGACAATCTATGGATCAGTATTTCCCCCGTTCAGGTTACCTAGAGGAATCTTGGTAGACTTTATCACGGGCCAAACCCCATAATCCCGCTTAGCCAAGATATCCCGTGCAGCTAGACAGTAGATGACGCCTTCAATCAGAATAGCTGCTAACAAATGTGGTATTCGCCTCAAGTCCTCGGTCAACTCTTCAACTATCATCTTGAGGGCCACCCTTGTTCTAGAGAAGATTATCGTGTCCATGACGGTGGGGGTCTCCCCGGTCAATCTTCGCGTCTGGAAATGTCCGAAGAGCCACCTCCTCCTCTGGTTCACATACTCCCTGAGATT
>DAOVCM010000153.1 GCA_030670015.1 Candidatus Bathyarchaeota archaeon | reverse complement strand
AGTGGAACCCGTTTCAGAGCGTGATTTACCTTTTTTTCACCCTCCTTTTTGAAGGGGTCGAGGTGTCTTGAGGATTAGCGGCATTTTGTCTGCAAAGGAGGGGGGGTTTTTCGACCGCGTAGACGAGCAAGGTCCGAGCCCAGAAGCGGTCGGCGTGTATTCTGGCGGGGTGGGGCTGAAGGTGGTCCTGTGTATTTTGGTGAGTTCTTATTTTTCGATGTTGAGCTCGTCTAGTAGGTCTCGTTGTAAATGCATACGGAAGGCGTTCTCGTTCATCTGTTGTTTGAGGAGCTGGGCCACCTCCTGTTTAGTGTTCCAAGAGAATGTGACTCCTTCGGCGTCGAGGACGATGGCTTCCACCATTTACTGTATGACGTAGTCTCCGTGTTTGGTCTTGTCGACATAGACGGCCTATGTCTGGCTTCACCTTTCTGAGAGGGTCTTGGCGTAGCTATTATAGGGGCGATGCTTGCGCCCTTATTGAAGCGGTTCATGTGGACAAGGTCTAGTTGGTCTTCTTTATTCTGGACGACGTCGATGAGGCTGTAGTCAACTCGTTCTGCGAGTTTGATGCCCATGAAAAACTCTTCTCTTTGCACCGATTCGAAGCGGAGGAACTCCAGCCGCTCGCTGTCGAGTGTAGGGATGTCCAGGGCGCGCTCCCCTCACCGCTCGGGGCGGGCGAGAGGGTATGAGTGAGTTTAGTGTAATTCCTCTACGGGTCTGTAGCGTCTCACGCCATCTTCGTCCCTGAAAGAGATTATCCGCTTATCCTTGACGAGTGAGCTGAGAGCCCGGTAGACCTTTTTTTCCTCGACACTGAACTCTTCTGAAATCTCCTTTAGGGACATAGGGTTCTCGGATAGCCAATTCATGACCTCTTTTATCAGCTTCGCGTACATGTCTTATCCTATAGAGTTTCCAGATCAGGTGTATAATAGCTTCGCTCTGGGAGTGGCACCTGTGACTCTCTCCTCAGCGTGCTCACTGGAGTAATGAGATATTGGACAGCATCTCGTAGGCGTTTTTCTGGAGATACAAGGGTTGGCGTGTTTAACTTGACAGCCTGTTTACATCTTGGATGAGGGCGCGCGGTCAGAGGTTAATATTAATATAGCATTTCTCTACATTTGCTGTTCTTCTAATCGTTAGAGATGTTCCCCCGTTTTGAAGTGCTCCCATCCACCTTTTCCAATTGGCTTTTCTACACCTTCTTCAACTAGGACAATCCTCGGGTCGGCTAGGGTTATCCCTAGCTCTATGAGCTCGCAGCCTACGGATTTCAGAGCATCATTTGCGGCCTCTAGCTGGTTAGGTTTAAGGGTGAAGACGAGCTCGTACTCCTCGCCTCCGTAGAGCGCCAGGTCTCCAGGGTTTAGGTTGTGGAGTTCAGCGAAGGCCTTTGCTCTTGGTGAGATTGGCAGGGTCTCCACTCTGAATCCGACGCCGCTGCTCCGATGGAGGTCGTGGAGGCTGATTGCCAGGCCGTCGCTGGAGTCTATGGAGGCAGAGATGGAGCCTGACTCCGATAGGGCTACTCCCTCCTCGATCCTCGCCGTCGGCATGTAGACCGACTCTAATAGGGAGTCCCGGAGTCTCCGCGGTGCTTGGTAGCCCTCCAGCAAGATTTTGAATGCAGCCGTTGTGTCGCCGAAGAGCCCCGTCGTTGCCAGGATATCCCCGGGTTTCGCGCTCTCACGTTTAACGATCTTGTTCTCGTCAATTACGCCGTATGCTACACCGCTGATAATGATGTCCGCTGCTTCATTTGTGTCCCCACCGATGATGTAACCACCATACTTCCTTGCGCCAGCCTCGAAGCCTCGGGCCATTTCCTCGACAGCCCTGGCGGTGAGATCCCTAGGAATCCCGAGAGAGGCAAGGAAGGCCTGGGGGCGCACACCCTTGGCCCCAAGGTCGCTGAAGTTCATGACCACGGCCTTCCGAGCGGCTTGGTAATATGTCATCCCTTGTGGGATGTCGGTCTTCCAGACGAGCATGTCCGTGTTGAGGACCGCCGCCCTCCCGTCTCCGAGGCTGATGGCCATCACGTCGTCCCAGAAGGGCACGGGCATCCCAGGCATTGGCGTGAAGTGTCGTAGCATGAGTTCGATGAGAGCTCTTTCCCCTAACTCGCCCACTGTCGCCATATACCGTCTACCGAGACCAAGTTGCTCACTCATCCATAAAACGTTTACAAGGTGACTCTAGAAAAACGTCTTTATACGAGGGTTGATCCGTTTAGTAGATACCGTTTAGAGGCGTTTGGGATGGATGCGATACTTGACGACATCAGGGTTCTGGACCTCACTCACGTGTGGTTTGGGCCTTGGTGCACCATGATGCTTGCTGACCTAGGTGCAGAGGTTATTCGGATAGAGCCTCCGTGGGGAGCCATAGACAGGATCGCTGAGGGAGCCCTCTTCGGCGGAGCTAGCTATACCTTCCATCACCTCAACCTGAACAAGAAGGATCTCACCCTCAACCTGAAGGATCCGCAGGGGATCGAGATCTTCAAGGAGCTTGTGAAGAAGGCGGACGTTGTTGTGCAGAACTTCAGCCCGGGCACGATGGAGAGGCTCGGCCTCGGGTATGATGTCCTCAGGGAGCTGAATCCAGGGATTATCTACGCCGCTCTATCCGGCTTCGGTCAGACAGGCCCGTATTCCAGTCGGAGGTCCTTCGCGATGATCGCGGAGGCTATGAGTAGCCACACACGGTTGACAGGGGAGAGGGCCGATGAAGAAGGGCCACCCATAGAGATGGCGCAAGCATACGGTGACCTCGGACCGGGAACCATGGCAGCCATGGCTATCATTGGGGCCATCCGGTACAGGGACAAGACCGGCGTAGGGCAGATGATCGACGTTGCCCAGTTCGACTGTATGGTTGCATACAACACGGCGATAACGGGGTACACGCTGTCCGGTTTGCTGCCGGTGGAGCTGAGGAAGAAGTTCCCGCGGGGCCGGGGGGTAGGCGGTCTGTTGAAGACAAAGGACGGAGGCTGGATCAGGCTGGCTGCCTTCGGACCCAGGGCTATGGACAGGATACAGCAGTACATGGGTGTCGAACTCGATGACATCACAAAGGAAATGATTGAGGAAAGGACCTTGGAGATGACCCGGGACGAAGCCGTAGAGTTCTACGTCAAGAAGGGCCTTCCCTGTGCGCCTGTCTACCATGTGGACGAGGCCGTTGCAGACCCTCATCTGGCCGCAAGGGGGATGTTCATCGAACTGGAGCACCCAAAGGCAGGAACGGTGAAGGTACCCAACTTCCCCGTCAAGCTCTCCGAGACCCCGGGCGTGGTCAAGACTGCGGCACCTCTCCTCGGACAGAACTCAAAGGAGATCCTGACGGGAATTCTAGGTTACTCAGACGAACGAGTCGAGGAACTCAGGAAGGCGGGAGTCACCTCCTTCTCATCATGATCTGATCCCGTCATCAAAGGTATAAAATCTGGAAATTTACAGCGTACATTGATAGACCAATGTGAGTTGCTTTATCTCGCTCAGACTTCGATTTTCATTCTCAGTATACGATGACTTCAACCGTTTATTATTCGATATCTTTCAAAAAAGCACAGATAATTAGAGTAGGCTAGAAGCTGCATTGAATCCAAAAGTATATTTGGCGTGTAGCTATTCATGAGAATGCGCCCCGGTAGCTCAGAGGCCAGAGCGGCAGCCTCGTAAGTTGTTGGCCGCGGGTTCAAATCCCGCCCGGGGCTC
>DAOVCM010000132.1 GCA_030670015.1 Candidatus Bathyarchaeota archaeon | reverse complement strand
AAAACGTCTTTTATTGACTCTTTTTCGCTATCGAACTCTGTCTTCTCAGTCGTCTTCATCCCCTCAAATTCTATAAGCCTTTGATGAAGTTGTACATTGGAACTTCTCTCTGGTATCGTCTGTATTCCTCCCCCCCCTTTCTCAGGTTCACCATTTCCTCATCAAATGCTGCTACTATCATGATAATCAGGAACCCGACTTGAGCGAACACCATTAAAATGTTGTAGACGATCCATCCGCTGAGTGCTATTGGAATGAGAACCAAGAAAACGGTAGATCCTAACTGCATGGGGTGCCTCATAATTTTTATATGGTCCTTCTCGAATTAATCCGAAACTTTGATAATAGGTTCCAGCCCCTCCCCTTTTCCGCAAGACTCTTACGGCATAAAATGTAAATAATAATCCGAGAAGACCAAAAATAGCTTCCAAAGACGTGATGATTAATGGAAAATCTATCGTCGGTAATTTAAGAAGGAAATGTAAAACAGGTACATCAAGAATTTTCGCCATGGTGGAGCGGTAACCTAAACTCAGCATAGAATAAAATCCGACTAGATATCGAGGCTCTCGCAAACCATAATGTTGAAGCCTTTTTCTTCTCAACTCTCTTTTTATGTCTATCTGTGAATATCCATTTCTTCTTAGCTCCTCAATTAAATTATCCATTTAAACATCTCTATTTCCAGGTATTTTTATTCATCTCTTTTAAAATATATTTGGAATCAACCTCCCTGGAGTCTTCTTTTTGTATTCCCTATACTCCTCTCCGTACTCCTTCTCAAGCTCTTTCTCTTCGAAAAATATGATTGCTAAGTAACCTATGACCTGAACTGGTGTGAAGAGAAGAGCGAAGACAGCCTTGAAGATGAGAGCCCAACCCACTGCGAATAGGAGGTTACCTATGTAGAGGGGATGCCTGATGATCTTGTATATGCTTGTGGTTACTAATTCTCGTTTCTCCTGTAAACCTGGCGAGACACCAATTTTTTTCTGAGCGAGAATTCTAATGGCTGAAGACACGAAAATTAACGAAATCCCTACAATGGAAGATATCGAATTTGGTACAGTCAATCTGGGCTGAGGGGTAAGAGGTAAAGCAATCAATGGAGCCTGGAATAAAAATAGTATAGTAGACATTAGGCGTAATTAATTTTTCTGGAAATTTTTGCTATTTTTAGATGTCTTTTTTCACAATTCTTGCATTTTTCGGCGAGATTTTTGAATGATTTTAGAATTCTTTGCATCATTTCTGAATGAGAAATAATTACGCCTAAGGTCTAATGACTCTTCCAAAAGGTTTTGGAAAATTCAGGAACTTATTCTTCAGAGCAGGTGCACTAAATATAATAATAGCTAAAATAAAGCCCACGAGGGCTATGCAAATCCAAAACAATGGATCGATCCAAAACATGTTTATCCTTCTTGTTACTCCCGCTCATGGTCTTCCATTGATCTTTCCTTTTTTCCAGAAAAAGAGAGAAACTAGGAGTAAGGTCAGCCTTGGTTTTGTGTCATGCATTCTCCAGTAGTTTTGTACCTTTCTCGGTGATAACATAGACATTTCCAGTTTGAGCCTTTGTCATACAGCCTCCTCTTAGAGGGCAGCCAATGCAGCCGATCGGAAGGTCTGTAGCGCTTTCAAATGTCTTAAGGTAACCCTTGGAGGAGAGCATGGAGAAAATACTCTCCAGGGTGGATTCCTGTACACCTGCCCGGTTCGCGATTTCCGCTTTGCTCAGGAAGCTCCCTCCGTGGATCGCTTTCAGGACTTCCTTGATCACGGCCTGTTACTCTCTCCAATCCTTCTTACGGGCAATTAGGACAGCGGGTATAGCCAGTACCCAGAGCAGCAAGCCTGGTCTCAGGTCGTCCATCAGGGTCCACTCCAGCCAGTCTTCGAAGCCTAAGACCAGACCTAGGCCGTTCGAGAGTATATTAGCTATGTACAGGGCGAGGAGTGCGGTTGACATGAGAGCGCCTACGCTGACGTATGATAGACCTTCCCGGTTACCTCCTGAGACGGCGCCCAGACCTCCTAGATAAACGGCTCCGATAACCACGAGCACAAATCCCGAGAATGAGTCTCCCACTACGTAGAAGGCTCCAGCAACTCCTGCCAGCAGAGGTATCTCCACTCCGAACCCGCCGACTATCTCCAGCAGTCCCATTAGCACGTATAGCAGGCCTAGGGTAGCTGAGTAGAGGGCTACTATCTGTCCGCTTCCTTTACTAAATCCCATTCATCATGCCTCCTATATGCCCATAGCTCCTCCAATTACTATGATGAGAAACGACACAGCCCCAGCTAGCACGGTCTGATAGATTGGGCCGAAGAGAGTCCATTTCCACGAATTGGTCTCAGCTTTTACTGCCGCCACAACCGCTAAGCAAGGTACATATATCAGCACGAATGCCATGAGGGCTAGTCCCTGAACCGGTGTAAAGGAGGCTGCTAAGGCCGTTGCTATGGCTGCTTCGCTCTCAACCGCGAATATTATTCCAAGAGCCTCGACGACGACTTCCTTAGCTAGAAGGCCGAAGACCAGTGCTGCACCGATTCTCCAGTCGAAGCCTAGAGGCCTCAGTATCGGTTCGACGAAGTGCCCGATCATTCCTGCGTATGACTGTTCAATGGGTGCACCCAAAGGAAAGGTGATCAGGAACCAGACAAATATACTTGCTCCTAGCAGGTAGGTTCCCGCCTTCTTCAGGAAGATGACGCCCCTCTCCCACATGTGAAGTATTGACCCCTGGAAGGTTGGCGTCTTGTAGATAGGAAGCTCCATGATGAAGGGAGCTTGCTCACCCTTGAGCACGGTCTTTCTCAGCACGTAGGCGACAACGATTGCCAGGACCATACCGAGCAGGTACATGGACCAGACCACTCCGCCAACCATGGCTTCACTCCAGAAGGCGCCAGCAACAAGCACGTAGACAGGTAAACGAGCTCCACAAGACATCAGGGGATTAACCAATATGGTTACAAGCCGGTCATTCTCCCCCTCTATGCTGCGGCACGCCATGATTCCGGGCACGTTACATCCAAATCCCAAGAGCATAGGGATGAAGGATCTACCGTGTAGCCCCAGCTTGTACATGAGCCTGTCCATCACGAAGGCAGCCCGGGCCAAGTATCCGCTATCCTCCAGTATGGAGATGCCCAGAAACGTGAAGAAGATGGGCGGGACGAACACCAGCACACCACCTAGTCCGCCGATCAAGCCGTCCGCTATCAACGAGGCAAGCAGTTCATTGCCAATAGCCCCTGCAAAGCCTCCGAGCCAGCCGAAGAACTCCTCTACGATGGTCATGTAGACCCCCGAGGTCTCGATGGCGAACGTGAAGAGAATCCACATGAAGGCGAGGAACACAGGTATACCCAGCGCCTTGTCAAGGAACACCTTGTCAAGCATGTCGCTGGAGGTCCACTTCTTCTTCCCCCTCACCAGGCTTGTCTGGAGAACGTCGCCAATAAATTTGTACCTCTGGTCCGCAAGGACTATTTCAGGATCTTCTCCCAAGACTTCCTGGGCACTCATGCTATAACCTCCATGATCTCGCTCTCAACTCTACTTCCCTTAATCTTCTCTACGATGTCTTCGTCCTTCTCAAGGAGCTTAATAGCCATCCACCTGAGGGGATACTTCCCGGCTAGGGCGCTATCCCTCCGAATGATATCCATTGTCGTGGTAATCAGACCTTCAACTTCTTCACTATATGTAATCTTGACATCCCCCGAACTCTTCTTCTGGGTAGCTTCCAGGATAGCATCCTTGAGCTTCTCCATCCCCTCCTTCTTAGTTGCCACGGTCGGGATGAACGGTATGCCGAATTGCTCTGAGAGTACCTTCACATCTATCTTGTAGCCCTTCTCCTCTGAGACATCCATCATGTTTAAAGCTACAACGACATTTGCACCCAGCTCTAGTAGTAAAACAGTGAGGTAGAGGTTCCTCTCAAGGTTGGATGCGTCAACGATATCCACAACTACATCTGGATTCTCCTCGATTATGAATTCCCTTGCAATGAGCTCATCGATAGCCCGCGCCGTCAAGCTGTATGTCCCAGG
>DAOVCM010000050.1 GCA_030670015.1 Candidatus Bathyarchaeota archaeon | reverse complement strand
GTCTGCTTCATCCCTTCCTTGGTGACCGACCTCTCTGCACCGGATGCACTTACAACGGGTCCCCAGCTCCTTCATCCGCTCTTGGACAAGCTGCCTTAGGTTACTCTTGTCAACGCCTGCCTCAATGAGGGGTGAAGGGATGTCCCGCTGGATTCGCATGATTCGCAGCCATGGCGGTACAATCTCCTTAACCCTCCACAAGAGTTCCACAGCCTCCTCTGTCGATAGAGGCTTGTAGCGCCCCTGTCTCCACCAGTTGTAGAGCTTCGTCCCCCCAATGACGAGGGTCGGGTAGATCTTTAGCATGTCCGGCTTGAAGCGGGGGTCTTCAAAGATGGTTCTGAAGCCCTCTAGATCGCGGGTAGCTGTTGAACTGGGTAGCCCAGGCATCATGTGGTAACAGACCTTGAGCCCTGAATCTTTCAGCAGCCTCGTAGCCTCGACCACATCTTGGACCGTGTGCCCTCTCTCCACGAGTTCATAGATGTCATCGTAGACGTTTTGGACTCCGATCTCCACTCTAGTAACGCCGAGGCCCATCATCCTGTCCACGTCGTTGACGCTGACACAGTCTGGCCTCGTCTCCACTGTGATACCTACGTTGCTGACTCCTGTGGACTCCGCCAACGTCTTCGCTGTAGACAGAGTAGTTGTCTTCGCTCCGATGAGGGCGTCCAGACATCCCTTCATGAACATGTCCTGATATTCTTGTGGTGATGCGGGGAAGGTACCTCCCATGACGACGAGTTCGACTTTGTCCACATCATGGCCGATGGCCCTAAGTTGTTGCATTCTACTCGTAACCTGGAGGTAGGGATCATAGGCGTTCTGTGCTCCTCTCATAGACGCAGGTTCATGCCCGGTGTAGCTCTGGGGAACTCCTTCGTCAGGACCACCAGGGCAGTACGCACAGCGGCCATGCGGGCATGCCCTGGGTTCCGTCATAACGGCAATCACGTTGACGCCGCTCGCCGCCCTTGTATCCTTGCGCCTTAGAATGGGTAGAAGTCTCTCAGACTCTTCATCCTTGAGAACACTGATGACCTCTGCGTTGCCAGGGATCTCTTTTAGCATGTACTTCTTGCTGATCTCATGTTTAACCCTATGGACATCAGCCCTGTCGGGTGATGTAATCTCAAGAAGCTTATCCACAATATCTCTGAGGGCCGTCTCCAAATCAGGGATCACTGTGATAGAAGCAAGATAAAAGATTGTAGAAGAGGCTTAACTCTACCGCCTGCGGCGCCTGCGGCCGAACCTTGGTTCCGCCGGTGCAGCTAGGACCCTTCTGACGTAGTTTATCCTATTACGCCGGCGGGGAATAGGGCTCCTTCTATGTGTGCCCTCGATCTTAGGCGTCTGGGCTCTAACCTTACCAGCCTTTGTCAATGAACCGTGTGTAGGCATACGGTCACCGTCAAACCGTATGGCTGTAGAGTCTATAAACCTTTCTCAGCTCTCGGTGAGAAGGGGGCGTCGTGTCCGGGAATCACGAGAACAGGCTCCAAGTCCCTTATCTTCCTCAGGCTTGCTATTGCAACCTCAGGGGCGATGTTCTTCGTCACGACTGAAGGAACCCTGAGCTCGAGCAGGTCCTCCTTAACGATGACTGCGTCCCCGACGCATGTCACCTTACCCTCGGCCGTATCAGCAACCACCGTTATACTTCCAGGCGTGTGACCAATCGTCTCGATTATCTTTATGTGTTCAGTTAGCTGTCTGGGGCCTGAGACGGCGTCTACATTCATGATGCCCATGAAGGCATCCCTGTATTCGGGCCAATAGAGCTGTCCGCAGTACTCGAGTTCCTTTTCATGGATGATGAGGGGCTTTCCCCTGAACAGATAGTTAGCCTCCACGTGATCATAATGACAGTGGGTATTCACAACGATGTCGATGTCGCCGGTTCTGAGTCCATACTCCGCCAGCCTTTTCTGAAATGCCCCATATCGGCCCAACTGGATGATCCCTGGGTCGATCACGATGTTCATCCCCTCATCACGCACAAGCACGGTGTTAGTAGATCCAAGGTTGAACGTGAGGCCGCCGTAGACCTCATCGACCTCCGGCTCCGGCATCGGTGTCAGCGGCCACCTGACGCTCAAAACGGGGTGACCCTCAGCCACACCCATCTGTATGTAGAAGCAGTGGAAAAGGATGTCAACCTCGGCTTTTCCTGATGTCATAGATAAAAAATGGATGTCCTTCTAAATAACACCCGCAGGTCTAGTGGTCAACCTTGATAGCTTGCCCCGAAGGGTCCATCCGCTGTAACCCGAACTCGTCCCTAACGACCTTCAACTGGTCAGTGGTTAAGACAGGTCCATCCTTGCATACCCGATAGGGACCTATAGCACAGCTACCACAGAGCCCCACAGCGCACTTGATGTACCTCTCAAGGCTCGCCTGAACCTGAATACCCCTATCCTCGGCACTCCTGAAGATGAGGGCCATCATCAGCTCAGGCCCACAGGTATAAACCACGTCGAATTGACGCTCATCCATCAGCTTCAGGGCGCAATCAGAGGCAAAGCCCTTGAAACCACATGAGCCGTCATCGGTGGCGAGGACGAGGCCCTCGTCGAGTAAATTCTTAAGGCGCTCCCTGAAGACGAGCTGTTCCTCGTTTCTAGCCCCTAGCACGAAGGTGGGCCTAACTCCACGGGTCACAAGAGACTCCGCCAATGGTGTCAGCGATGCGGCGCCAACGCCACCGGCCACGACTAGGGGTAAGTCACACTCAAGGGTGTAGCCGTTGCCAAAAGGGCCTCTCACACCGACCATATTTCCTGCTTTCAGATCACATATGTATCTAGTCGCTTCACCAACAGGGCGGACGGTGACGGATGACACTTTCCGGCGGCCTATCGTAGAGAGGGACATAGGCACCTCGTCGACGCCTGGAACCCATATCATCACATACTGACCCGGTAACGCCTGGGAGCACTGTACGTCCCTGAAATATAGGGACACCATATCTCCCGCCTCCTCTGTCACGTCAACTAGTTGCCTCACCCTAAGAGTATCAGGTTTCATGCGCGAGCCCGACAATGTCCTTCACCTCCTTGAACCCGTTCACCTCAAGATAGCTCCTTATTCCCTCTACGACCATCCCGAAGACCTCAACCCCCCTCTCCATGACTGCAGTCCCGATCTCAACAGCAGAGGCGCCGCAGAGCAGGAACTCAACAGCATCCCTCCAATTTGTGACACCACCGCAGCCTATTATTGGTATGTCGACGGTCTTGGCTATCTCCCAGACGCATCTCAGGGCCACCGGTTTGAGGGCGGGGCCGGAGAGGCCCCCCGTAGTGTTCGCCAGTATAGGCCTACGCATGTCGACATCGACTGCCATGCCTATCAGTGTGTTACAAGCGGTGATGGCGTCAGCTCCTCCACGTTCCGCCCCCCTCGCGATCTCCGATATGTCAGTGACATTAGGAGAAAGCTTAACGAAGACCGGCGTCTTCGCCACCTCCTTGACAGCCGCCGTAACCGCCTCCGTGTTTAGACAATCTGCGCCGAGCATGCCCATTTCCTCCACTACATTTGGGCAGCTGCAGTTGAGCTCCAGGGCGTCTACCCCTGCATCCGAGAGGGTGCAGGCTACATCTCTGAACTCCTCGATTGTAGCCCCGAAGAAGCTGGCCACAACAGGGACCCCCTCCCCCTTGAGCCACCTGATGACATCCACGAAGTAGTCAGCACCCGGATTCGGCAGCCCCATGGCATTAAGTACACCGCCTTCGACCGTTACCAACGTTGGATTATGGTGGCCCTCCCGAGGAACAGGGCCCAGACTCTTAGTCACAACAGCCCCAGCACCACCCTCATAAACCCGTTTTAATAGAGGGCCGGAGATACCAAGAACACCTGCGGCGTTCATAGTGGGGTTCCGCAGCCTCAAACCTGCGATGTCCACTGCTAAACTTAATTGGGACATCTCGTTTTCAAATACGTGCGTACATCTTTGATAAACCTTCGGAGAAAAAAAGATTGAGTGGAAGAAAAGATGCTAAGGGTCGTATACACATTGTAGAGTCGCTACTTGGCGTGCTTGGTGTAACCGAGGATAAAGAGATCATCGAGCAAACCCTGTACCCATCGGACCCAAAACAGATCTCAGCGGCCCTTTACCGGCAATCGACAGGGGAGGTTACGAGAGAGGTCGCCAGAACCATTGAAAAACTGGTCCAGAGAGGGTTTGACACCTTCCTATTCAACAGCAGAGCCCTGGCTAAGGCCGTTGAAGACACGTATGATCTTCATGTCGAGGTGGACAGCCTCTCCGATGCGAGTGACTTCATCAGGGATAACATGGAGAAACTTGCGGTCGACACAGGGTTCGTGGAGGATGTCTCCCGGTTCTACGCCCTGAGCCATGAGGTCTCCGTCCTGAATACGAGGAGGGCTATCAAGAGCGCCCAGTCAGAGCGGGGAGCTGCCCTTACCCAGGTTGTCCTGCTCCTCAACGAATTAGATAAGACTCTTAACGTCCTGTCAAGCAAGCTCAGGGAATGGCACGGCCTCCATTTCCCCGAGCTTACCCATCTTGTTGAGAGCCACAGGACCTATGCGAAGATTGTCAGCGCGCTGGCGGACCGGACACATATGGAAATAAAAGACCTCCATGAGATAGGTCTTGATGATGACCTATCGAAGGCGATCATAGAATCGGCTCATAACTCCATGGGGGCGTCCTTGATGTCGGAGGACCGGGAGCAGATGAAGAATCTCGCCTCCCTTCTTCTCTCCTTGTACAGCTATAGAGAGGAGCTGGAAGTCCACATAATCTCAACCACACAGGAGGTTGCTCCAA
The DNA here is from genome assembly GCA_030670015.1 of Candidatus Bathyarchaeota archaeon. Taxonomy (GTDB): domain Archaea; phylum Thermoproteota; class Bathyarchaeia; order TCS64; family TCS64; genus DAOVCM01. The sequence continues at coordinate 1,806 of DAOVCM010000050.1, read as the reverse complement.
ATCTCTCTGAAGTCGCAGGTCCAGTGCTAGCGGCGAAGCTCATTGAGAAGGCGGGAAGCCTGAGGAAGCTGGCGATGATGCCCTCCGGTACAGTCCAGCTCCTCGGGGCGGAGAAGGCGCTTTTCCGGGCCAAGAAGTCCGGGGCGAGACCACCGAAGCACGGCCTCATCTTCCAGCACCCCTACGTGCATTCTAAACCTCGTAAACTTCGCGGTCGCTCCGCCAGAGCCTTAGCGGGGAAGCTGGCTATAGCGGCGAGGGCTGACGCCTTCTCCGGGAATTTCATAGCTGATAGATTGAAAAGAGAATTATCTGAGAAAGAAGGCATCAGGAGAAAACCTAGTTTAAAATAATCAGAGGTGATGTAGGGGTCTCTGTGGGGCTCCTGTTCAGAGCAGACGCTGCCTTATTTCTTGGGCCGTGACAGTTTTATCGAGATGGTTGATACGTTCCTCTCGTGGCCTTCTTCGCCGAGCCTCTCGGTGCCGATGGTGATGTCCTCTACGTTGATATCGGTCATGAAGCTCCTTTTTGTCACCTCAACGATATCTACGGCGCTGCTGATAGCTCTCCCACGGGCCATGACTTTGACACTGTCGGCTTTCTGGAAGGAGGTTATGACTGCTGTCACGTATGCCAGGATGGGCTTCGAGCCCACATATACCTTCTCTTCGGTAGACATACTTGTTCCCGTCACTAGAATTCGCAACATATACTTAAAACATACTAACAGACGGCGGTGTGAGAAAATTAGGTAAAACTGTTACGAAACTTGTATACAGTTAAGTATAAATTATGTTATGATAGATCACTAATACAGGTTATCGGTGCTCAGACACGAAAGGAAGAATTGAGATGCCCACACTCTCGGAAGCCTTCCAGAAGAAGCTCAAGAGGAAAGACTGCCCCTACCTGCACGACTGCGAATCCCATGTCACAAAGGACTTTTTCAGTCGCATCTGCAACTCGCCAGCATATATCAACTGTCACCATTTTGCTAAAAAGGTTGGAGAACTCAAAGTCCCCATGGCATGGCTCCAAAAACTAGCTATCGACCAGGCCAAGATGCTGGAGTATCAGATAGAAGCCTAGTCCCCAAAACAGGTGAAGATAAATTCTACAGATATACAATCAATGCTGACGCTGAAGATGGAGATTGAGGAGCCCTTTCCTGGAATATTTAAGATTGAAGTTGACTCTAAAAAGCTACTAGCCACCAAGAACCTTACACCAGGGCTCACCGTTTACGGGGAGCAGCTCATTCGAGTTGAAGGCGTGGAGTACAGATCGTGGAACCCGTTCCGCAGCAAGCTGGCAGCAGCCATCATGAAAGGGTTGATGCATGTGCCTCTCTCCCTTGGTGATAAAGTGCTGTATCTCGGCGTCGCCTCAGGGACAACGTGCTCCCATATCTCAGATATTGTGGGATGGAAGGGCCACATCTGGGGTGTCGACTTTGCACCCCGTCCCATACGTGACCTCCTCACCAACCTCGCAAGGCATCGGAGAAACATCTCACCGATTCTCGCCGACGCCCGTCACCCAGAGTCATATTCTGCTCTAGTACCCAAGGCGGATGTACTGTACGCCGATGTCGCCCAGCCCGATCAGGCGGGCATAGTCATTAAAAACGCCGAGTTTTATCTCAAACGAGGAGGGTGGACGATGATCTCGATCAAATCCCGTAGTGTCGACGTAACCCGTTTCCCTCGAAGCGTGTACGCTGACCAGATCGAGGTGCTCAAACATAATGGTTTCAACATAGACGAGGTGCTGGAGCTGGATCCGTACGAGAAGGACCATGCT
>DAOVCM010000125.1 GCA_030670015.1 Candidatus Bathyarchaeota archaeon | reverse complement strand
CCGTTCTTGGTGATGAAGGCATGCGAACTCGTTGGCGGCAATCCGGACACAACGGTGCCATTCGCGGCGGCTCTTGAGTTGCTACACAACTTTACACTGATTCACGACGATATTATGGACAATGATGACCTCAGACGGGGTGTACAGACAGTTCACACCCTCTGGGGGGTCCCCATTGCCATAGCAAGTGGTGACCTTCTTTTCGCGAAGGTTTATGAGGCGATGTACAGAGCAGCAATCCATGGGGATCAGCCAAGCGAGAAGGTCATTGCTTGCATGGAGAGGGTCACAGACACCGCAATCAACGTGTGCGAGGGGCAGGTACTGGATATATCCTTCCCGAGCAACGGCGAGGTGTCTGAGGAAGACTACCTCCAAATGGTTGGGGGCAAGACATCGGCAATGTTTAGGGCCTGTGCTGAGGTCGGAGCCATAATTGGTGGAGGCGATGCAGACGAGGTGGCAAGATTGGGATCCTTCGCCTTTAACGCTGGTATCGCATTTCAGATCGTGGACGACGTCTTAGGAGCTATCGCCGACGAGGAACATCTCGGTAAGCCGGTGGGGAGTGACCTCCGGGAGGGGAAGAGGACGCTGATCATCATTCACGCCCTTAAGCATGCATCACCAGATGAGATGGTGGCTATCAGAAAAGTCCTAGGACACAGGGATGCCTCAGACTCCGATATAGAGGCGGCGAGTAAAGCTTTACTGAGTTCAGGCTCAATAGCGTACGCGAAGGAGAAAGCAGGATATTACACGCATATGGCAAAGGAGATGTTGAAGCCTTTCCGAGAATCCGCAGCCCAAAAGGATCTATATGACCTTGTCGAATACTTCACGGAGAGACTGTATTAAAGGCGAACTATGATGAACACAATCTTCTGAATCATCATTTTAACTTCATTTTCAAGCCCTTTATTAAATTTCTAGATTATCTCGACATAATAAACAAGAAAAAAGGAGGATATGAGCGTTCGATGTTGCGTCTCACGAGAGTTCCTTGAAATAGGGGAGAATCTCCTCTCCGAAGAGGTTGATAGCAGCTCGTATGTTCGGGCCTAGGGGAGAGCCTGTAACGAAATGGGTGATCCCAGTTTTGAAGAGGGACTCTATCTTATCAGTACACTGGTCTGGAGAGCCACATACAGAGAATGTGTCGATCATATCGGAATCTACGGCGCTGAAAGCCTCACCCCATCTCCTATTGGCTAGGTCACTCCTGATCTGCTCCGCTTTATCGATGGAAATACTGTGTTTCTCTAATATCGATGGTGGGCTCCCTGCCACTATGTACGCAACGACTGGTATCACAGGTTTCCTCGCATTTTTCTCGTTGTCCGCGACTGAGAAGGAGGTGTATGCCGCGATGTCCACCTCATTAATTTTCCTATTAGCTTTCTCTGCGCCTCTTCTTATCTGCTTCACGGCATTCTCGATATCGTCAGGATGGGATGCATTGATGAGGGCTCCGTCCCCTATGGCTCCAGCCAGACGGAGCATCTTAGGACCCTGTGCTCCTATGTATATTGGAATGTTCTGGTTGACTTTGAAGTTGAACCTGGCGCCCGCAGATGTCGTGTACACTCTTCCCTCGTAACTTCCCTTTTCCCGGGCTATCTGTCTTCTTATTACCTCGACGGCTTCTCTGACAGTGCGTAGAGGCGACTTCATCTCAATGCCCACCATATCCAGAGTGGTTCTATCTCCTGCACCTATACCGCAGATGACCCTACCAGGGGCTACCTCGTCGAGAGATGCCACGCTCTGAGCAGTCATAACAGGGTGAACGAGATAGGGGTTAGTCACACCAGGCCCCAGCCTTATCCTGTTTGTGTAGTTCGCCATTACGGTTAAGCTCACATAGACATTCCTGTTGTTGAAGTGATCGGTGATCCAGATGCTGTCGTAGCCGAGCCTCTCCGCTTGAATAGTGTAGTACGTCGTCCTCCAGTAGAGATCCATCGGAACAAACTCGATACCAAAACTCTTCATTTTCCCTTGAACCACCTAAGTCAAAGTATATAAAAAAATGTTAAGATGAATAGATTTTACAGTCAAATAGGCCTTAGCACTAGTTTAATCTCCTTCAGGCCAAAGTCGTCCATTACTGTGGCAGTCTTAATCGGATCCAAACCAGCGACGGCTTTCAACAGATTGGTGAGCCCTGCTTCACTGGCGAGCTGATCCCGTTGCCAGTAGAAGAGTATCATCTTCGCAAGGGAGCTGGAAACTTTACTACCATCCTTCGCTTCCAGCATGATGTCCATGAGTTTCTCTGAGAGGGTTTCTCGCAAGGTCAGTGGGATCGATTTTACTAACTCTCGATACTCCATATCGACACCAAGGATATTGTAAGGTTTACTCTATATTCAAGTTTATGGAAGATAGAAATCCGCTTTTCGAAGGTCTGCGTTCGATATTATACACTTTTTAATCATGATCACGTACTGAAAGTTCTCAAAACATAAAGACTATATATAATAAATACAATTTATATAATAAAAGGGGGAGAGGTTAAATTTAAATGAATGTGTCAATTCCACGCCTTAGAGTCCCCCTTGGATTAGGTAAGTGAGTCTGATGTCCATAGATCAACGCGATATAAAGATCATCCAATCCCTGACCGGTGACGCCCGGAAGCCCTACAAGACCATAGCGAAGGAGATAGGTGTGAGCGATGCCACTGTCAGGAAGAGGATTAAAAGGATGCTTGAGGCGGGCGTTATCAAGGAGTTCACCGTTCTTCTTGACTATCGCGCCCTGGGAAGGATAATAAAGTCCTTCATCGGGTTGAGGGTTCATCCCCCTAAGCTCAAAGAGATAGTTGAACATCTAGAAAAGAACCCGGAAGTGATGGTCCTCTACAGGACAACTGGAGATGTGGACCTCTTAGTAGAAGTCATCTTCAGTGACATGGAGGAGCTCAACAGCTTCCTTGAGTCCGAGCTTAGTTTGGATGGCATCACCGGTACAGTTGTAACCGTGGTTTTGAGTCCATACAAGCGTTGTCCATATACGGGGCTTTAATCTATCGCCAGACCTCGGCTTTGCTTCTCTCACGGCACAGCACGTAGACTTCTCCTCTCTTTGTCTGTCGTATCATAAATTCAACTTCGAAAAGGGTTTCTAGGTAGCCTTTCAGGAAAATGATTGGCACCCCGAGGAACTCGACCTTCACCTCGGTCCCTTTCTGTGTGAACTTACCCCAGCCCATGTTCTCCAACTCGTTCAAGATTACACCCCAGTTGCAGGGCTCACTAAGATCTAGTTCAGGATCAAAGGGTTTGATCACCTTCCTCTTCAGGGCCGTGATCCTAGCGATTTCGTAGAGTTTAACCTTGCTCATGGAAGTGAAAATGTCGTGGAGCATCCCCTGCTCCATCATGAGTACCCTCTCTGAGCCCAAACGGTACACGAAGGGAAGCCAGTCGTGCATGTTCAGCTTCTTGAAGATGCGGAGAGCGGCCAACACTGCTTCCTCCCTATGCCCTACAATCTTAACCTTCTCTAAGAAGCTAAGATACCTGTACAGGTCATCGTCGAGGAGTATTGTGAGCTCCTTCACATCCTTCTGGGGCCCTTCTACCCCAAGTCGGGTCAGTTCATCGGGCTTCAACGAGATCAAACCAAGATATTCAAATAAGCGTATTAACTCTTCTTAACCTGCCTCTGATCGAGTTTCTCCTCCACGAGTGTCAACAAGCACTTAGCTATCTCTCTCTTGCTCGTCAGGGGGATGTGTGTCACACTTCCCTCCCTGTCAATGACGAAGACCTCGTTGGTATCGGTGCCGAAGCCGACGTTCTCTCTCGCAACGTCGTTGGCCACGACGAGATCCATATCAGCCTCTCTCATTCGATCAGTGGCCTTCTCCACCAGCTCCTCGTCTGACACATCGTACTCAGCCTTGAAGCCGATAAGGTAGATGTTGGGATCCGTCTTTTTTACGAGTTCAATTATCTTAGGGAGGGGTTTGAGTTCCAGGCGCCATCGCTCCATTCCTGAGAGAGTCTTAATCATCGTCCTGTCCACAGCACCATACTCGGATGCAGCGGCCGTGAGAAAGGCGATATCCTGTTTGGAATTCCTCAATGCATTAACTACGGCGTCGAGCATCTCCTCTGTGGAAACCACCCTGACAACGCTAATTCCCGCTGGAGGAATGGCCGTTCCAGGACCGTAGATGAGGGTGACCTCGGCGCCTCGTCTCA
>DAOVCM010000073.1 GCA_030670015.1 Candidatus Bathyarchaeota archaeon | reverse complement strand
GGGCAGATGGTCACCGATGCGATAAACGCCCTTGACAGGATTGATGAGCTGGTGGCAGATCCGTCAGACGAAAACTTATCAGAGGCCTTAGACATCACAAAAGAGCTTAACAGCCAGATGGGTCCCTACAAGGCTTACGTGCCTATCCTATCCGAGGCAATAGATAAACTCCTCAAGTGGTTGCAGGAGAAGACAGTTTAAAACTCTCCTCCTTGAGAGTTAGGCTCCTACCTGCAGTCTAGTGATTAATGGATCCAACCTCTTTTTACTAGCTTTGACAACTAGCTTCTTTGAGTAGGTTATGAGGGTAGCTGTGACTGGTGGTGCAGGCTATATAGGCTCTGCTCTGGTTAGGCGGCTCAGGGAGGAGGGTGATGATGTTGTCTCCGTTGACAACCTCATGAAGGGAGATTACCGACACCTCCAGAAGATTCGGGGCGTTATGCGCGATGAGCTTCGTAAGGGTGATATCAGGGATGACAAACTTCTCAGGGAAATTTTCAGGGAAGCGGATGCAGTTGCTCACTTGGCGGCTATATCGGATTTAGTTCGATGCAGGGAAATGCCTGAAGAAGCGATATCTGTTAACATCTATGGGACACATCAGGTATTGGAAACCGCTAGGGAACTTGATATCAGTAAGGTCGTGTTCTGCTCTAGCGCCGCTGTATATGGGCGACCACAGGACATTCCGGTTAGTGAGGGCCATCCTCTGCGACCACTGAACCTATACGGTGTGACGAAGCTTGCGGGGGAGAAGCTGATGAATGCCTACCATGATAATTACAGCCTAGAGACGACGAGCTTACGCTTCGGAAATGTCTACGGTGTTGGTCTCTTCACCAGCTACGATGCAGTGATACCCAAATTCGTGAGGCAGGGATTAGGAGGGGAGTCTCTTACAGTTTATGGCGACGGCAGGAGTAGCAGGGATTTCGTTCACATCGACGACATTGTCTACGCCATTATCTTGGCCCTAAGGGTTGAAGGAAAGGTTGACGAGGTCTATAATGTGGGAGGTGAGACTTGGGATATTAAATCCTTGGCGTCTCTTGTCTCTGAATCTTTAGAGAAATCGACTGGGAGAAGCCCTGGCATCGTTTATCTTCCACCTAGGCTTGGTGAGACGGAGCAGTTCAGTTATGATATGGAGAAGTTTAAGAGAGATTTTGGATTCAAGCCGAAGTGGAGCGTCAGGGAAGGCATTAACCAGATTATAGGGTACAGGATCAACCAGATGGAGTTGAATAGTTAACCTTCAGGACGAATCCAATTTATTTTCGAGAAGTAAATTTGCTTTGTAAAGAGAAATATTCCAGAATAGCACCTTTTAACACTTCTTTTTCAGTGTTCAAGACTTGAGGCTTACTGCATAAAATTTTCTGAGCATTTCCTAGGAGGAAAGGAGAAACGCGCGCAGCGCAAGTGTGTTAGTAGCTTTTAGAAGAAAAGAAAGGGGTTAGCTTGTGGCAAATAAGCCGAAGTATCAATGACTGACAGAACCTACACGCGCATGCGGTGGGTAGTAGCTGTTGTGCAGGGGATGGGATTCGAATCCAAGTGGTCCGATGGCAAGCCAGCTTCAGACATATTACTTGATGTCATAGGACCAAGAAAAGGGTCCATAAAGATATTGATGAAAACTCACTGGTATGTGTTTAGTTCTGGATTTTTTTTGTTTTATGCGGAAAAACAGTCAGGATTGAGAGTTTGAATAAGAAAAAAGATAGAAATAATTACAATTCTTTAGTTCCTAAGTCTTCAAAAAATCTTAATAAATATCCGTCAGGATCTTGTACCAGAAATTGTTTGTTTCCAACTTGAAAATCGTTTTTTCTATACCATTTTTCTTCAGGTTCTAAGAAGAGTTCAATATTATTTTGTCTCAATTTTTCAAGCAATGTCTCAATATTATCAACAACTTCTATCTGAAAATTAACACCTCTTCCCAATGGATGTTCAAAATCTCCTGTTTTCCATGTGCGACCTTTATCTATCTGATCAATCATAATTTGAGCTTCTCCTAGAGACAAATATGCAAAACCTTCTTCAACTCTCTGGTATTCAATAGAAAAACCAAGTATCTTTGTATAAAATTCGATTGATTTCTCAAAATCTGAAATAGATAACTCAGGGACTAAACTATTTGATTTCATAAGTATGCAGGCAGGAAAGTAGATAACTAATTATTATGTGTTTCATCCCAACCATACTCTCCTTTTTCTTGAATGGCTTTTTTGCAAACTTGTGTAAGAAGAGCATTTGTTTTCCTTGTAAGGGTAGGTCATGGTGTGGATTATCTAGCTGCCCTATTCTTCACACCATTTGGGGAAGCCATGTCTAGAATTATGGTGAAGTGAGGATAAAAAATTCGATTGAATCAGGGCTGAACTGATGGTCCATAGGAACCATGGGTAGGATTCGAAATCATACCTAGTGGAGATATCTCCCTACACATTCCTTCATTTTTATATCTTCGGTCGCGCGCGCTCAGTATAAAAAAATTTGTAATCCAGATTCTCCATCTTTGAAGAGTAGATAGCCGCTTTAAGAGGCTCTGAGACCCTAGGCTATCGTCGGCATTCACGCATAATGAACCGAAGATTCTTTCCCTTCATGTTGATTATGAGTTAAAAATCACTTTTTTGTGTTGATTAGCCCGTGTTTTTGACAGGATTCGTCCATGGAATCATTGATTTTATCCAGCTAATCTGGAAAAGGAGTGTTTTTCTCAGGTATCTCTTCTACCCCCCCTCCCTATACCCTCTCTCCTGATACTGTAATCCGGAAAGCTAGTTTTCTGAGATGTAGCCAAGCTCTCTGAGTTTGTCCAGTACCTTTTGGACGCTTTCTTCTACGCTCTCCTTGTCAGTGTCGATGATGAGTTCAGGGTTCTCTGGCTCCTCGTATGGATCATTCACCCCGGTGAAGTTGGTGATTTCACCTTCAAGCGCTTTTCTGTACATGCCCTTGATGTCGCGTTCCATGCAGACCTCGACGGGGCATCGGATGTATATCTCGACGAAGTTCCCTATTTCCTCCCTGGTCTTTTTGCGTCGCTCTCGGTATGGGGAGACGAATGTTGCCAGGACCGCCACGCCATTTCTGGTTAGGAGTTTTGCTACGAAGGTGACGCGTTTTATGTTCTCGTCTCTGTCCTCCTTGGAGAATCCCAGGTCACTCGTTAGGTTCTTCCTCACGATATCCCCGTCTAGACGTTCAACTCGGTATCCCATCCTTCTCAGGGTGTCAGCCGCTCCGTCTGCGGTGGTGGTTTTACCTGAGCAGGGCAGACCGGTGAACCATGCGGTGAAGCCTCTGTGTCTATTCACGTTTATGTCCTCCCATGAAGCGTCTTCTCATGTTTATGGAATATTCGATACATAAAGTAGGATAGTATGTTTTTATTGTTCACTACTTATTTCAAGAAAATGCATTGAATCTTATTTTCTTCAGTGCTAAATCACGATCATTGTGAGTGTAGACCTCACATTGTCTAGGCCTCTGATCTTATTGCTTATGACTTCCTTGAGCTGGTCCATGGTCTCAGCTTCTACTCTCGCGATAAGATCGTATACGCCGTAGACCAGGTAAACCTGTTTTACCTCTTCGATCTCCCTGAGATCTCCGCTGACACTTTCCTCTGATCCCATATCCGTGTTTATGAGGACGAAAGCTATGCTCATGTTGTTCCCACTTCATGTTGTAGGAAGTGGTTTTAAGCTTTTTCAACTGGTTGCGGGTACGTTCTATTCGACAACTGTCGATAATATGTTCGTCACAAGTTTTAATTCGGGTCCCTCCGGAATTGAAGAGAGGGTCTCAGATGAAGTTGTCTAAGGGAGTAGCTATCGTCGGTGTAGGTATGACCAGGTTTCACCACAAAACCCATGCTGAAAAGACGAGTAGGGAAATATTCGTGGAGGCGGCCCTCGAAGCCGTGGACTCGGTTGACAACGGTATTCAGCTCGGTGATGTGGAGGCCTTGTTTGTAGGGAACTTCTCCAGCGACGCCTTTGAGAAACAAGGTCATACAGCCGCCCTCATGGCTGACTGGCTTGGCCTTACACCAAAGGCCTCGACCCGTATTGAGGATGCCTGTGCTAGTTCCGGTGTAGCTCTGAACATGGGTGTTTTCGCTATAGCCTCTGGTGCTTACGATGTGGTGCTAGTGGGCGGAGTGGAGAAGATGAGGGGTCTGGGAACGGAGGAGGTGACGGACACACTGGCAATGGCTGCTGACGGACTGTACGAGGTTGGTGCAGGGTTTACTTTCCCAGGCCTCTACGCAGCGTTGGCCACAGCTCACTTTGACAGATACGGCTCGAACTGGGAGCAGCTGGCATCCATCGCAATAAAGAATCACCATAACGGCGCTCTGAATCCTAAGGCTCACTTCCAGTCGGAGATCATGGATACGGCCATCAGAAGGGGTGAGCGTCGTGGGATGGCCTTCAAGGATGAGATAGATTTTCTGAGCTCGTCTCTCAACCCGGTTATTGCTTACCCTTTACGGCTGTTCGATTGCTGCCCAATTTCTGATGGCGCAGCGGTAGTCCTCCTAGCCTCCGAGGAAATTGCGAGAAGGTTCACTGATACTCCCGTGTACATTAAAGGAATAGGGCAGGCTTCCGACACGATGGCTCTTCACGATCGGGCGGACCTGACGATGCTGAGGGCCACGAGGCTGGCAGCTTTAGAGGCTTACAGAATGGCTGGGGTCGAGGCTTGTGATATAGATGTGGCTGATGTCCATGATTGCTTTACTATAGCTGAGGTGCTGGCAACTGAGGACTTGGGCTTCTTCCCTGAGGGAGAAGGGGGAAAGGCTGCATGTGAGGGTAGGACAGCCTTGGACGGAGATGTGCCTGTGAATCCAGATGGAGGCCTCAAGGCGAAGGGGCATCCCGTCGGAGCTACAGGAACTGCGATGGCTTATGAGATGTACAAACAGCTTCGTGGCGAGGCGGGGAAGCGCCAGGTTGATGATGTGAAAAATGGGTTGAGCCACAACGTCGGGGCTTCAGGGGCTACGGCGGTGGTCCAGATATATGGGAGGTAGAAGAATGGAAGGGTTCACAGTGAAGGCATTTCATGACTTTCTCCGGGAGAATAAGATAATGGGTTCACGCTGTAAAGACTGCGAGGGCGTTAACCTTCCGCCACGTCCAGTTTGCCCCGTTTGTGGGGGGCGAGACCTTGAGTGGGTTGAGATAAGGGGGAAAGGGGTTGTCGAGGCATACACCGTAATAACAGTCCCCTTGACCAAAATGAGCAACCGTTGCCCTTACGCCGTGGGTGTCGTCAAAATGGACGGTGGTCCGAGTGTCTCTGGGCTGATTCTGGGGGTCACTGAAGGGGATGATGTATCCGTTGGGTCGAGGGTCGTCGCTGAGTTTGTTAAAGAAGGAGATGAGACGGTTCTCTGCTTCAGGCAGACTTAGTGGCTACCTTCCCTTGAATGAAGGCTTCCTCTTCTCCTTGAAGGCAGCCACGCCCTCCCTAAAATCTTCGGTTGAGAACAATCTGCTGAAGGCTTTGGCTTCTTCGGTCAAGCCTTTGTCGAGTCGTAGGTCTAGG
>DAOVCM010000082.1 GCA_030670015.1 Candidatus Bathyarchaeota archaeon | reverse complement strand
CGGGGAGCAGACACGGGTCATCTCTGGTGCCTCGTAGATCCTGTTGAACCCACCCCACGCGTCGAACAGCCAGATATGGAGGTCGAGGGGCATTTTAACGGCCTGACGTATAGACCCCAGCTGTGGCAGTGTCAGGTCGCCCACCGGATTGAACGTGTCCGCACCCAGCATCTCCAGCACCTTCGCCCCGGCAGGGTTAGCGTGGCCAGCGAATATGGAGAGCTTGAATATGACATCCTTGGGGACATGACCCACCTTCCTGAGCTCGTTTAAGGCGTGGAGACCTCCCTCGCCGACGACGAGGAAGCCCCTGAAGCCCAGGTCGATAGTGTGGAGGATATCGTCCACTACCTCTATGATACCCCGCATACCTCGATAGCGGATGCCACATAGGCTCCCCTCAGGAGTAGCAACCTGCCTGCCGATGTCCCAGGGCGCCCTAGGACCGGGTGTGAGGATGACCTCCAACTTCGCGTCGTGAGCTACCTGGGCGAACTCCTCAAGCTCGTCGTCTCCGAGGAGCGTGGACCCCATCACGGTGCTGATTAGCCTGTGAACTGGGACGTCCCGCTTATCCATCTCGTCGACGACGGCGCGGAGCACCGAGAGGCGCTCAACCCCGGATATTTCGATACGATAGTTGGTCCCATCCGGGAAGGTCAGAGGGGAGGTGGGACGGTCGAAGGCGTCTCCATCAGGCAATCCTATCTCAGCCAGCATCCTGGCTGTCTCTCGAAGCATAATAACCGTATTGAAACTGTTTCTACACACTATATAACTTTTTTATGGTTATCTTATCCTTCCAGCCTCGACGCGCGCGCTGTGATGATCTCCGCCTATTTTCATTTATATTACCCCTCTAATACCTTTTAGCTCATTATCAATAATCATATTCAAAGTTAAGAAAACTATTATATAGGATCTCATGTGTGTCGCACTTAGTATTTATGATTTTGAGCTGATAGTCATTTAGGTGAGGATTATCTAGCTATACGATCATATTATGATGAAATAGAGTTGAGTGCTATGTGGAGATTCAAAAGCGAGCAGAAGGTTTTCGATATTGGAGGGGTTAAGATAGGGGGACTACCTGGAGAGCGTCCCACCGTACTGGTGGGGTCGATCTTCTATCGAAAACATGATATCGTGGAAGACGAGCGAAAAGGGGAATTCGACCGCGCGAAAGCTGAGGAGTTGATCCATGTTCAAGAGGAGTTTTCAGAGAAGACGGGCAATCCCTGTATGTTGGATGTCATTGGGGCTACATCCGAGGCGTTAATTAAATTTATAGATTTCACCGCGGGAGTTTCAAGTTCCCCTTTGCTAATGGATGGGATCTCGTATGATGTGAGGATTGATGGGTTAAGATATGTCGACGAGGTCGGACTCTCTGAAAGGATTGTGTATAATACAATAACTCCTGGGTTTAAGCCAAAAGAACTGGAAGCTTTATGTGAGAGTAGTGTTAGAAGCGTGGTTCTGCTTGCGTATAACACTAAGGATTTCACAAGTAGGGGGAGGTTTAAGGTGGTGAAAGAAGTCATTCCTAAGCTATTGAAAGTTGGTGTTGAGAAAATAATAGTCGATACCTTCGTCCTCGATATACCATCATTGGGATCCGCCTGTAAGACCATCTATGACATCAAGAACGAACTGGGGTATCCGTCGGGTTGCGGAGCCCATAACGCTATTGGAACGTGGAGAGGATTGAGAACGAAGATGGGAAAGCAGGCCAGCAACCCCTCAATGGCTACCGCGGCTGTGCTTCCGGTTGCTGCAGGTGCTGACTTTGTTCTATATGGGCCAGTAGAGGAGGCAGACTACATTTTCCCAACAGTCGCTTTAGTGAATGCAGCATACGCGCAAGTATCCATCGAGAAAGGGAGAAGGCCTGATACCGGTCACCCAATATTTAAGATATCATAGGTTCACGGGTGATAGGAATAATTATGACTCAATAAATTTATCTTCAGAGATAACTTTATAAATTCAGGTACTGCACCTCTCGCTTTTAAATCTTAAATGCGAATTTTAATGTGAAATGATTAATTCATGTTTTAAACCATGGATTTATTGGTATGCGTCTCCAGGTCTAAAAAAAGGGAGGCTTGGCGTCAAAGGTGGTCAGCTTCGCTTTTTAACTAACGACCAAATAAAAGAGCTAGATTATGCCGCTAAGGAAATTCTATGGCGTACTGGTGTTAAGGTTCCCAATGAGGTTTGTTTAAAAATCTTGGATCAGAAAGGCGCCGTAGTTAATTTCAAGGAGGAGAAAGTCTGTATACCGCCGTATCTCGTGGATGAGGCAATCAGGAAGACACCAAAGAGTTTCAAATTCGCGGGAAGGGATCCAAAGAGAGCTATCAGACTCGATACGGAGAGAGTGTACTTCGTGATGGGGATCGGCCCCTTCATGGTGGCACCTGATGGGTCCATGAGGAAACCTACTGTAAGGGACATGCAAGACTGCTATAGGGTTCTGGATGCCTGTGAGAATGTGGATGTGGCAGGAGTTGGCGCTGGCGGTACACATTCGACTCCGGAAGAATATTTAGCTTTACCTCTCATCGTTAGAAGATTACGGAAATATCTCGATATGCTTGATTTAATGGAAAAACCCGTCGACATGAGTAAAACATATGTGATGGACAGGGAAGACGAGGAAGGGGATGCGCGACAAGCCACCATAGACCAAATAAAGATGGAGATAGCCGTAAGAGGAAGCCTCAAAGAATTACGAAAGCTTCCTATGAGCCTCGGCTTTAACGAGGCTGTGAGCCCCCTGATGTTTCTACCTCGAAACCTAGAAAAACTTCTCGTCTACGCAGAATATGGTCTACCAATCTTTATAGGAAGTGGACCAATGACAAATGCCACAGGACCTGCTACAATGGCAGGTACTTTATCATTGTGGTTGGCAGAAACATTGGCCAGTTTAGTAATCGGAGCTATGGCAGCAAAACCTGAAAATAGACCTCCAGCTATGTGGATGAATTTCAGTGGGGTTTTCGATCAATTATCAGCTCATGGTCCAATATTTGGTTCGCCCGAGTCGGCGCTAATCCAATCTGCATCAGCTCAGATAGCTCATTGGTATGGATTTCCCATCAGAGGTTGTACTGATAGTTCATCGAAGGCTTTGGATCCTCAAACTGGCTATGAAACGGCTATTAGCCTTTTAACTAGTGCACTTAGTGGTATCAACTATAATGTAAGTATCGGTTCTGTAGGACCGGGGGAGATCGGTATGAGCCTGGAGAAGATTGTCCTGGACAACGAGCTAGCGGGATATGTCAAGAGGGTGATGCGGGGAATAGAGGTCTCAGACGAAACGCTGGCAGTAGATGTCATCGACGAGGTCGGCCCCGGAGGCACCTTCCTCGCCCACCCCCACACCAGGAAGTGGTTCAGACAGGAGCAGTACTTCCCCACCATATTCGACAGGCGCAAATACGAGGACTGGGTCCGCCGAGGCCGGAAGGACGCGGTGCAACGGGCCCAGGAACGGGTGCAGGAGATCCTCAGGGACTACTGGCCAGAGCCCCTGGACCCAGACATCAAGAAGCGGATGGAGGAGTACGTCCGTATGGTCGAGAAGAGGGAGGCTCACCGGGCCTGAGGGGTGAGGGGAGATGGACAGGGAAGAGCTGATAGGGAAGCTTTCCACCGCCGTGAACGAAGGGAGCGTTGAGGAGAGCAGTTCCCTCGCTGAGAAGGGCGTCGAAGCCGGCTTCGACCCCCTCGAGGTGCTCGCCGGCGTCACGGGGGCCCTGAAGGAGGTCGGACACCGCTTCGGCCGGGGCGATATGTTCCTCACAGAGCTCATGTTCTGCGCCGAAGCGGCAAAGGGCGCAACAGCTGTCCTGACGGAGGAGATCAAGCGGCAGAAGAGGGATGTACCTTACCTGGGCCGTGTCCTCATCGGGACCGTCGCCGGCGACATCCACGATATCGGGAAGAGCCTCGTCGCCGCGCTGCTGACCGCTGAGGGGTTCGAGGTCATCGACATTGGCATCGACGTCCCCGACGAGGCTTTCGTCGAGAAGGTTGGGGAGCTCAAGCCCGATGTCCTGGGTATGTCCGCCCTAGTGAGTAGCACCATGGTCAAGTTCAAGGATGTCGTGAGGGCGCTTGAGGAGGCTGGGCTACGGGACGAGGTTAAAGTGATCGTCGGAGGCGCTATGATAGACCAGGAGTGGGCTGAACAGGCTGGTGCCGACGCCTTCGGCTCCGACGCCGTGGACGCCGTAGCTAAGGTCAGATCACTCCTCAATATCAGGTGAACACTGGAACCATTCACACGCCCCCGCATGAAGAGTTGACCAGGCGATGGTTAAAGATAAATAAACTAGTAGGCGTAACACAGACACTTACAGCCTCAAAATGCTTCGTGATTCTGTTAGCTAGTGCGACTTTAGACCTTCAAAAGCGATGCGACCCCAGGTATAGACTATACGAAAACATAAATCTCATAAAAGTTTCATATTTCATAGACTCGTTTTACGCGTGAAGGTGTCATTTTGCCAAAAATTGTGATAATAGGAGCTGGGAGCCACGTATTCACCGGCAACCTGGTCAGAGACTTCCTTTCCTTCCCAGAGCTCAGAGACTGCACGATTTCATTGATGGACGTGAATGAGAAACGTCTGGATCTCATCGAAGCGTTCACGAAGAAGCTTGTCAATCAGCACGATTTTAACACTAAAGTTGAGTCAACCACTGACCGCCGGGTCGCCTTGGAGAATGCCGACTTCGTGATAGTAACGATCAGGGTTGGAGGGCTTGAGGCGAACAAGCTGGACCTTGAGATTCCAGCTAAGTATGGTATAATGCAGGGTATAGGCGACACGATTGGACCCGGCGGTGTGTTCTATGCTCTGCGTCACATACCTGTTATACTCGACATCTGCCGCGACATGGAGGATCTCTGTCCGGACGCCTGGCTCCTAAACTACTCAAATCCGATGGCGATGATCTGCTGGGCCATGAACGATTACACACGCATCAAGAACGTAGGCCTGTGCCACAGCGTCCAGGGGACAGCCTCGGCACTCGCTAGATACCTCGGCGCACCTTTTGATGAGATCTCCTACTGGGTCGCAGGTATCAACCACATGGCCTGGTTCCTTGAACTCAAATGGCGTGGAAAAGACGCCTACCCCCTCTTGAGGGAGAAGTTCAAGGATCCCGGTGTTTATTCGAGGCCTGATGCGCACTGGGCCGGGGCGGACATCGTCCGAGCAGAGGTGTTCAAAGCGTTCGGGTACTTTGTCACCGAGTCGAGCCAACACATGTCAGAGTATGTTCCATATTTCAGGAAGAGGCCTGAGCTGTTGGAGAGGTTCAAGCTTGCCTATCGGATG
>DAOVCM010000074.1 GCA_030670015.1 Candidatus Bathyarchaeota archaeon | reverse complement strand
ACGCGTCTCTCGAAGAGAGGATTACTTACCCAGATGTGTTGGGTACATCTCGATTATCTATGTTCGGGAAGGGTTCAGGAGAAAAGGCGTAGGAAGCAATCTGGTGGGGGAGCTGTGCAGGTTCTTTAGCTCCGAGAACGTCGAGGATGTAACCCTCAGATACGTGCTGGGAAATGTGGAGGCTGAAAGATTCTGGATGAAGCTAGGGTTTAAGCCGCTCATACACACTGCGAACACTAGCCTTGAAAAATTAGAGAAAAGCCTTGTAAGAACGTAAAACAAAGTTTCACGGGGAAACTATATTAAAGAGCGTGGTGCTGGAAGCTGGGAAAGGAAATGCTGCAACTCGAAGGCTCACAGAAGAGGTATCTCAAGCGACTAGCTCACAGCCTCAAACCCATGGTCCACGTAGGGAAGAACGGGGTAAGTGACAATCTAATATTATCTATCGATAGGACCCTGAACGACCACGAGCTGATCAAGATCAAATTTCTTGATTACAAAACCGAGAGAAGGGAACTCTCCAAGTCAATCGCTGAAAAAACAGGATGCGAACTCGTAGACATCATAGGTAACGTCGCCATTCTTTACAGGCAGAGTCCCGATAAAGATAAAAGAAAGATACGCCTCAAACCCCGATCTAGCACATCATAACTGTCATCACAGCCCTTTACTGAACGTATTTACTCCAAGCTCTTCTCAGATCTTAACACCCTGTAACCACTCTTCCTGGCCACGACCTCCACGACCCCAAGATAACTCTCCATCATTGCTAATAGAGTACGCCCACCCTTGTTCGACTGCACCACCAGCTGGAGACTTCCCCCTCTGACAAGATGGTCCCCTGCCCCCATAACAAGGGGCTTAACGACCCTACTCATACCTGCTGAGATAGGTGGATTAGAGACAATAGCATCGAAAAATAAGCCCTCAACGGGATCGTAGAGGTGACCCTGTCTCACCTTTATATGTTCTACGCCGTTTCTCCGAGCGTTTTCCTCAGCCAGTGCAGCGGCCCGCTCGTTGATATCCGTCATCCATACCCTGAGACGGGGCTTCAGCTTAGAAGCCACAACTCCTACAGGTCCATATCCGCATCCAAGGTCCAACATAGCCCCCCTCTCAGGCAGAATCATGGACTCTATAAGCAGGCGAGTTCCTGTGTCAATACGCTTGTGTGAAAATACCCCGGATGTGGTGAGGAACTCGAAGTTCTGGCCTCGGAGATTGCACCTCACCAGTCCCCGTTTAAGTTTAGAGGTAGGACGCTCAGAAAAGTAGTGCTCAGTCAAGCTTCACCACATTTTAGGGTATGTTCCCCGAGGCATCAAAACCCGTAAGGGGAACGCGGCGATGCCGTGCTCGGAACGGAGGATCTCCTCACCTGACGTTTCCGCTCTCATCAGGGCTGTTCCCTCGCCCTTTGAGGTCATCACGGCTACCATTGTCTCCTTCTTGATACCAGATTCAAGGCGAAGAACCCCGGGCATAGCCAGCGCTGCACCGGTGCATATGGCGTCCACGGCTGAGTCTCTTATCCAGATCTTGGGAAGTAGGCTCAGGGCGGTCTCCATTGGAAGTATGATGCCCCTCAGTGGCTCCTCTTCCCCATTCTCTTTATGGAGGTCGATGGCGTCGGCTAGGTCGTACATTGTGACAAGGTCGTTCTCAACGAAGGGCCCGCTCCGATTCCTCCTAAGCTCTTGCATATGGGCGCCTCCCCCGAGGACCTCGCCGACATCGTAGCAAAGCTTCCTGATGTAAGTACCGCTCTGGCAGGCCACATTGAATAGCCAGTTCCGACCGTCGCCCTCGAGGTAGTCGATTTGGTATATTGTCCGTGTCCTGAGCCGTCGCTTCACCGAAGCCCTTATTGGCGGCCTCTGGTAGATCTCCCCTTCGAAGAGCTTCAGAGTGTCCACAACTTTAGACTCCTCTTCTTCTCTGTGGGTACGCATCACGCAGACATACTCCTTTCCTGCCGATAGGAGAGCCTGAACTACTTTAGTTGCCTCCTGTAGGGTGATTGGAAGGACCCCCGTCACCTTGGGGTCTAAAGTACCACCATGTCCTGCCTTGTCCAGCTCAAGGAGCTTCTTCACCCACGCGACCACCTCGTGGCTGGTGGGACCCGGAGGCTTGTCCATGACAATGACGCCATACTTGATGTGATGCTGCAACGATCGCTGGTCCGGTGGACACCCTAGGCTGGGGTCGGCATCCTCCTCTGCCCTTACAATGACTGATCGACTCACTTCCCAAGCAGGCTTGACACCCATGTTTTCCCCCTTTCAATTGACGCACCAGTCTTTTAAATCATGATGTGAAATGTTTTAGCGTTTTATAAAACAGGATTCCGGCCTAGAAACCACCATACATATGAGATGAAAGTCCTGTTGTTATGTGATCAGCGCTGTGCGAATATCCAAGAAAGTGGTCCGGAGGCTCATGCTTGAGAAGCAGGGATTCAATAAGCGACCGAACGCTGTCACGAAGAATGATATCTATAATACCGTGGAAAGGTTGGGCTGCGTTCAGATCGACACTATAAATGTCGTGGAGAGAGCCCACTACCTCACCCTCTGGTCTAGGCTGGACACCTACGACAAGAAGCTCCTGCACGAATTGGCCTATAAGGACCGCCTCCTCTTCGAGCACTGGGCACACGCCGCCTCCTACATCCCTCTGAGGGACTACAGGTACTATATTCGCTCGATGAAAAACCGACGAGACAAGATGGAGGAGAACGTGAAAAAATGGGGTGGGGGCGATACAAGTATACTCGAACAAGTGCTCGAAAGGATACGGCAAGAAGGCCCTCTAGGTACAAAGGATTTCGAGCACAGTAGGAAGGGGCCCTCTAAGGGCTGGTGGGACTGGAAACCTGCGAAGATAGCCCTCGAAGCCCTCTACGGAGCCGGCATCCTCCTTATCTCCCATAGGGAGAACTTTCAGAGGTTCTACAACTTGGCAGAAAGGATCCTCCCCTCCTGGGTGGACACCTCAGAACCAACAGAGGAGGAGCGGATCCAATTCTTCGTTCTGCGCACTATGGGCTGTCTAGGTCTGATCAAAGCTTCTAACATTCGGAAATACTATCTCCCATGGAGCATGTCTCTCCGAAGGACAAGCCGCCAACTGCAAGTGACTTTGAACAAGTTAGTGGAGGAGAACAGAGCAGCCAGGTTCGACGTAGAAGGAGATACAAAGCCTTACTACTGTCTCATAGAAGACGCTGGAAGAATTCAGGAAATAGAGGAGGGCGATTTCAAACTCAACGGGGTCAGGTTCCTCACCAACTTTGACAACGTGCTCTGGAACAGGGATAGGGTTAAGGAGCTTTTCGACTACGAGGTGAAGCTTGAGACATACATCCCGAAGGAAAAAAGGAAATACGGATACTACAACCTCCCCATCCTTAAAGGAGACCACCTAATAGGCAGAATCGTGCCAAAGATGGACAGAAAAAGTAGAACCATGATCATCCACTCAGTCTGGCACGAGCCCTGGTTCAAACCCGATGAAACATTCGAGAACGCCTTTAATGAGGCAATGGAAAGCTTCGCTAGGTTCAACGGCGCGGATAACGTGGAGATACGAGAGGAAAAGCCAAGGATAGGCTGATGTCTACTTCTTCGTGCTGTAGTCGCATTTAGCGCCGCACAGATCGCATCTTAGGACCTTCGTCTCAAGCGCCGGTTCCCCCTTGACTGAGCAAACGAGGTTATAGGCAGCCTTGATGTTTTCCTCCTCACCGTCGAGAACGAATATCTTCGAGCCCTCAGCCCCGTGGATCCCACCGCCACCGATGGGGATAGCCTCTACACCCGTCAGCAGGTTCAGGGCCTCCATCTCAGTGACGATATTTCCTTGAACAACCATCATCCCGACGGCCATGCCGAGCGACCGGTCCACCGTCCTGATCCCAGTCTTGATGGCAGCGTCAGCAAGGGAGATGGGAACGAGCTTTTCAAGGCCAGCCGCTATGATGGCTGTGATGCCGTTTGCAGTGACATACCCCCATGAGTGTCCTATGGTGCCTCCACCAGCGCCGCCCAGAAGTATCCCGGCCTGTCCGAAGGGATCTATGGCGTTAGCTCCCTTGACGAACACATCTTCGGGACCCATCCCCGCCAAGACCTTTGGAAGGTCGGGGGTCTTCATCTCGGAAACCTTTCCCTTCTGGATCACCTGGTGACCATATCTACCTTCTGGGTCGGTTACGCAGCAGCCCTTCGCTGTAACAACGCCCGCAGTGAACATACCTTTGTCCTTTACCTCTTTCCCTAGGAGCTCCTCAAACACATAAGCTGTTGTTGTGCTCGTCGCGATGATAATCGTGCCATTCTTCAGAGCGTTTTGGACTACATCCATCTCTGCGATGGCCCGTCCGATGATTCTCTTCCCCTCCGCAGGGGTCAGGGTAACCTGTAGATACAACTCGAAACCTCCGGGGTTAGGTATGGAAGGCTAAACAGAGAGATAAAAACCTACCCAAGTATCTGAAAGGAAATCTAGTGTCAACGCAAGATCCATATCCTATTTTAGGGGACCCTCAGAAGATTCGAAGATAGAAATAATCCTATTTAACCTAACTACTCTATAGCTATTTGTTTGGGAAATATGCCAAGAAGGGAGTCATGAGCTTATAACCATTTCACGCCTGACCTCCTGGTTTCTGGTTGAGTTATATGTCGGCAAGGTCAGAGAGGGCTTCGGCGAAGATGACGCCGAACGCGGTCAGGCTTATGACCTTCATCTTGGAGCCCTTCGCGGCATCAATAAGTCCCTTGATCTCGAGCCTTGACACGATGCGGCTGAACCTATTCCTGAGAGTGGAGCTCGCGGCCTTGTATCCAGACCAGCGGATAATGTCACTGATGGATTCAGCCTCGCCGCCGTGCTCCCTTAGAAGTTTGAGCACCTCCTTCTCTACTTCCCATTCCCTCTCCTCGTGTTTTGTATGAGGCTCCAGCCGGTAGCCGGGGAGACTGATCTCGATAGGATCGAGGCTAGACTGGCTCCGGGCGTTCTGGAACCAATCCTCGAATTTTTCATCCCCGACCCGCCCCGTGACGTACCACGCAGGCTTTTCAGAGGGGACAGTATAGACCCTGGCATTTCTAAACATGAGGGCGATGGTGAGGGCGACGCCCTGAGTCAGGTTGGTTGTAGAGGTTATATCTATTAGAACCTCCTCACCGTCTTTACGGGCTGAGACGAGGATACCGTAAATGGTCCTGAAGGCATCTCTGTGGTCCATGGGGTCGTAGCCCACCATGATTGGCTCCATGATCTCAAGCTTGCCTTTCAGATCTTCCGCGTTACGCCTCGACATGTATGAAAAGATGGCTGTCTCGTCCTCAGACTCGGCGTTACTGAACAGGAGGTAAAGTCTGGTTATGCCTTGACGCCTGCTCCAGTACCTGATACCATCGAAGGGACGACGGAAGTGGGTTCCTACGAGGCAAATGATTATTGTCAATGAAATACATCCTGGTAATGTCTGCTTTAATGAA
>DAOVCM010000069.1 GCA_030670015.1 Candidatus Bathyarchaeota archaeon | reverse complement strand
TTTACAACCTTGACGTATCTTGGTAGGCTCTTCTTTACATTAGGATTGTTTAAAGCAGCAGAGGCGTCAGGGCGTGCAAGCCTCCACAATGGTCCTCGTATAAATCTGGGACCGCTATAATACAAGGGTTGTGCATGGAACCGTTTATAGCCAGGGAATCGCCCCAAAATCTTGGGGTACTCATTGGAGAAGGAATCCAGGTTCTACGAGTCGCAGAAGAATGACACTGTCAGGTGCATCATCTGCCCCCGGATGTGCGTCATTAAGCCGGGAGAGAGGGGTTTCTGCTCCACCAAAGAGAACAGGGACGGCCGCCTAATCAGCCTCACCTACGGAGATCTTTCAGCCACCGCAGTCGACCCCATAGAGAAGAAGCCACTAGCCCACTTCTACCCGGGCAGTCTCGCCCTCTCCGTCAGCAGCGTCAGCTGTAGTTTCACATGTCCCTGGTGTCAGAACTGGCACCTCGCCACAGCTAAACCCGGCGAGACGCCAACGAAGTATGTGTCACCGCAGGAAGTCGTTGCTATGGCGAAGAGGCAGGAGTGCACAAGTATCTCGTACACATATAATGAACCTCTCATAAACCTCGATTATGTTGAGGATCTTTCCCGTCTTGCTCGCAAGAAGAATATTAAGAATGCTCTAGTGACCAACGGGTACATCTCCTTACAGGCCCTCAGCCGTGTCGCCGACGTCATCGACGCCGCTAACGTGGACTGGAAGGCCTTCAATGAACCCTTCTACAGGAAATACTGCAGCGCTGACCTGCAGAGTGTCCTCGACGCGACAGTTGAGATGAAGAGACAGGGT
Organism: Candidatus Bathyarchaeota archaeon; assembly: GCA_030670015.1. Classification (GTDB taxonomy): domain Archaea; phylum Thermoproteota; class Bathyarchaeia; order TCS64; family TCS64; genus DAOVCM01. The sequence continues at coordinate 4,854 of DAOVCM010000069.1, read as the reverse complement.
GTACATGTCGAGGTCACGTTTCTCATCATCCCCGAGATTAACGACAGTGAGGACGAGACAAGGAAGATGGCTCGTTTTCTCGTCGACGAGCTCGGCCCCGACACACCTCTTCACTTGAGCAGGTTCTTCCCGCACTACAAGTTTAACCACATCCCCACGACCCCCGTCACGACCCTTGTTAACGCACGACAGATAGCTATGGAGGAGGGTGTCAGGTATGTCTATGTGGGCAATGTCCCACTCACGGAGTATGAGGACACCTTCTGCCACAGCTGTGGGAAGCCCGTAATAGAGAGGGGAGGATACACCATAAGAGGCTGGCACCTAGACAAGGGGAATAACTGCGAGTATTGTGGGGAGCACATACCTATTGTCGGGGGACGCGAGTTGCATAGGAAACCCTTCTTCTAGAAACCCAGCGTAACATTTTTTATGAGCCATCCTTTTCCTTTCCGTACTTCTGTGGAGGAGTTAAATGAGTTTGAAAAGGACCACGGTATATTTCGAGAAACCCGGTAAGGAGCACACCGAGGAAACCCTTAAGATAGCTCTGGCCGCGGCGAAGGAGCGAAACATCGACACCGTGCTCATCTCTTCCACCACCGGCTGGACTGCCCTAGAAGCCCTCAAGATATTCGAGGATAGCGGATTAAGGCTCATCTTCGTGACACACCAGACAGGTTACCGCGAGCCTGGGGTTCAGCTCATGCCTACAGAGGTCCGTGAGAAGCTCGAGGACGCTGGTGCCGTCGTCCACACAGGCACTGACGTACTGACGGAAAGCGTAGACGTGGGGATGTCAAGGCAGAGGCCTGCGAAGATGGCGCCTCAGGAGGGGAGACTACCATGGATCGTCCCCCCTGTCTCCACCATTGTAGCTCACACTCTCAGGCTGTTCAGTCAAGGCGTCAAGGTATGCGTAGAGATAGCGATGATGGCAGCGGACTCGGGCCTCATATCACTCGACAAGCCAATAATCACCGTTGCCGGAAGTCACGCGGGAAGTGACACAGCCATGATCATCACACCGGCAAGCTCAAACCGCATCAGAGACACGAAGATCCACGAGATACTTGCGAAACCTCTGTAGAAACGAAAGATTAGAACTGATCATCCTCCGTTTTTAAAATAATTTCTAGAAATCCATGACCCTATAAGACTAAAGTTCAATTTTAGAAGGATATATCTTGGTGAGTTCACTCCTATTGATTATGCTTCAACTCGTATAGAATCTAACTGATGACATCAACGAGTTTGACGGGTGAAAGCTCAAATAGACGTTTCCGCCTCTATTCTCCAAACGGGAAGACGAAAATAAATGGTCAACTGTGATCGATGCGGCAGAGAGGTGGATATGCCTTTCAGATGCAACTACTGCGGTGGTTATTTCTGCGCGGAACATCGTCTCCCTGAGTTCCACGAATGCACCGGAATCTATCGGGGTCGTGGTGCTGTCAACATTGGAAGAGCAACATCACGTCGTTCATATAACACATATTACGGTCCTCCTCGCCGTAGGTCGACCCTCCACAACCTCTTCAGATTCAGCGAACGGGAACTCAGGCATCTTGGCATTAGCCTCCTAGTCATCGCTGCCATTCCCCTCACCTGGTTTCAGGGCTACATCTTCAGAAGACCGGAGCTAGTATTCGGGGCCATCGGGATATTCGCAGCAGCCTTCCTTCTCCACGAACTCGCCCATAAATTCTCAGCCCAGAGGCTCGGTTACTGGGCGGAGTTCAGACTGAACACCTTTGGCCTCCTTATTACCCTCATATCCTTCTTCTCGCCGTTCAAGCTTGTGGCACCGGGCGCCGTAATCATTGGAGGCCGCATGAATAAAGAGGACTACGGGAAGATATCGCTCGCAGGACCGGTAACCAATATCGCACAGGCCATCATATACCTCGCGATCAACCTCTCATTGTCCGGTAATCTGATAAAACTGCTGACCATTGTCGGTGTAACCATAAACTCCAGCCTCGCGGTGTTCAACCTTATCCCATTCGGGATATTCGACGGCAAAAAGATCCTCAGGTGGGATTGGAGAGTCTGGCTGTCGGTCACTATCACGGCCGGATTACTTTTCCTGTACTCTCAAACGTACTGGCTATAGCTTATCTAAAGGTTACTTAGATCTAGGTGAGAGAGTATGATCATCATCCCAGGGCCGGCCTCAAGGGAACTGGGCGAGAAAATCGCAGTTGAACTTGGCGTAGAAGCACATCCAGTTGAACATCGGATCTTCCCAGACGGCGAGAGCTACATCCGTTTCACAACGCCCGTCGAAGGAAAAACCGTTGTCATCGTCCAGACCACAACCCCAAAACAAGATGTAAAACTGATCCAGCTTTACCTAATGGTCGGAACGGCCAAGGATCTAGGAGCTGAGAAAGTAATCTGCGTAGTTCCCTACCTCGCATACTCTCGGCAAGACACAAGGTTCCTTGACGGAGAGGCTATCAGTCTGAATCTCGTTATCAAGCTGCTGGAGAAGGCGGGAGCCGACGAATTAGTCGTCATAGACGTCCACAATAGAGAATCGCTCGATAAGATTCAGAAACTTGTAAATATCAGAATGGTTAATCTCTCCGCTATTCCGCTCCTCGCAGAATACTTGATTGAATATGGCTACGATGGAGCCTACAGCCTATCACCTGACAAAGGCGCCATCCATCTGGCAGAAGCCGCTGCGAGTGTTCTGGGAGGAGGATTTGGTTTCTTCGAGAAAAAGAGAAACCGAAGGACCGGCGAGATCGAGATGACTGTGAAGGACATGGACATCAAGGGTAAAAACGCCGTGGTGTTTGATGACATCATTAGCAGCGGTGGCACCATGGCTAAAGCTATAGAGGGGTTAAAAGAACAGGGCGCTGTAAAGGTTGCGGCAGCTTGCACCCATGGCCTGTTCACGAAGGGGGCCAACAGAAGAATCCAAGAAGCTGACGTCGATCTCATCATAGCAACCGATACAGTAGAGACATCGTTCAGCTGTGTGAGTGTGGCACCGCTTATAGCTGGTTACCTCAAAAAAACCTAGTTGAAATGAGAATTGGACCCTAGATACAAACACTGTTCTAGTCGTTAGAGACGGCATTGTAAGAAGGTCATAACGAGCACAATTGTCTTTCTGAAGCAGATTACGTTGTGGGAATGATTCTCAGACCTTCAATCATTTCACTTTCTCTAAATACCGGAATATATTTCATTTAGGTGAATACCTCAATCTGTGGTAAGTGATGCTTAGATCAACTATCAGACTCAAGGTCCAATCGGTTAAATCTATGAAGGACATCGAGAACAGGGAGAGCTATCAGATCGAATTCGTCGAGGTTCGGCAGCGACCACCGATGGTAACCATGACACCTACTGAACTCCCCCAGGAGATCAGCCAGATGGTGGTCCAGATCACAAAAGGAGTACAGAGGGTCATGCCTGGCGGTAACTCCAAGGAGTACGAGCTGAAGAAGCTGACACTGATCCTAACCGCAGAGGAGCTGGAGGCCTTCAGACTCAAGCCATATCCCAACCAACTCTATGAACTCTCCATCTCAGATGGCACCTTTGCTTTCAGAGAGATCTAGGTAAGATCTGAAAGCATTGAAATACGTAGCCTCATACTCTAACTTCGGAGTAATTTCTAAATGTCTGAGATCATCGAGATACGAACCGACATGTGGGAACCAGTGCGCGCCAGCGTTTAACGTAATTTCTGAAGAGTCGATCACTGTTCAATATTAAATTCAAACGACGAGCTTAATTATGGATGTCTATACAAGAGTGTTAAAAGATTTTCTGAGAAAAACAATTTTCGTTACACGCTGGCGCGCGGGGTCTTCGTGTGCGGAGATCTAAACGATAGGAAGTACAGGCATGTTGTTACGGCATGCGGAAGCAGGTGCAAGGCTGCCCTTGAAGTAGAGCGGAACATTGACGAGATCAGAAGCGAAACCTGATACTCCCTATTCCAGAGGACATGGTTCTTCTCCCTCTGTACTCTAATACATTGAGAGAAAAGAAACCCTTCGATTTTTTGGTATTAATCCTAACAGGACGGATTTGTAGCCAGGTACAAAACAAACTTGTTATACACTGAGAGAACAAGGAGATCACATATTCAAATGCTGAACCTAGCTCAACGTGCGGGACAATGTCGTCATGTTTGGAAGGCTTTGAAGTGAAGATCATCTTCTTGGGCACCAGTGGAAGCATGCCTACCCAGAGCCGGGGCTCCTCCTCTATAGCCCTGAAAAGGAAAGGTAAGATAATTCTCTTCGACTGCGGAGAGGGAACCCAACGACGTATGGTGGAAGCACACCTTGGGTTCAGGCGCCCCACGCAGATATTCATCAGCCACCTCCACGGCGACCATATACTCGGACTACCAGGACTCCTACAGACGATGACCCTTCTAGGGAGGGAGCGAAGCCTCAGCATATACGGTCCCACTGGCCTCGTCAACTTCATAGAAGCCTTCAACTCCGTCCTCGGAGGACCATTCTTCCCCATAAATGTCTATGAGATATCATCGGAGGGAACAGTGTTTACAGACTCCGAGTATAAGGTAACAGCGGTGAGGGCTGATCATGATGGCCCAACGTGGTCATACGTGCTCGAGGAGCACCCTCGACCAGGAAAGTTTCATCCCGATAGAGCCATTGCTCACGGTTTACCTGAGGGACCCCTCTGGAAAAGGCTCCAACAAGGCGAAGATGTGGAACTCAACAACGGGAGACTTGTACGATCGGGAGACGTTGTCGATGCCTCAAGAAAGGGAGTCAAGATCGTGTACAGCGGTGACACCAGACCAAACAACGCGCTGATCGAAGCTGCCGAGGATGCGGATGTAATGAT
>DAOVCM010000081.1 GCA_030670015.1 Candidatus Bathyarchaeota archaeon | reverse complement strand
GGATGTCTATATCCATGAAACCTCTGATCAGGGCTCCGACGGCGGCGTCCTCATCCATCTTTCTGCTCATTAGGTACACGATCTCCCCTTCTGAGAGCTTGCCGACTGCGGCTTCATGCGTAAGATCCGGCCCCTTATTGGCTGCACGCAGGATGGGTATCGCCTCCAGCACGGAGTTCTCGTCCAGAACTAGGCCTCTGCATTCCAGGTGCCCCCTGCATACTTCGTTGTTCCCTTCCACGGTGGCTCTTGAGATAAGCTTCGAGTTTCCGACACATATGGCGCGTGTGTTCAGCTCCGCGCTGCTGCCCCTTCCGTTGAGTACAGCCTTACTCCCTATGTCCATATGGCTACCTTCCTGTACGAACAGGACGCTGTTGAATAGAACCTTCGAATCTTCCCCGTTGCAGTAGACTGTAGGGAACATCTCCACATCGTGAGCGGGGGTGAGGCAGATGTAATTGTCGATGAACTCGCCTCCATCCTCTATTTCAATCACGCTTCTAGGCCTTACCTTGGTCTGTGTACCCCAGTGGTGGATCATCGTGTTGTTCAGTTTGGCTCCTTTCTTGACGTAGATCTCAGTGATTCCGAGGTGGGCTGTCTGTTGGACATCGGTGTGCTGGACGCAGGTTGTCACTATGTGGGCGTCGCTGCCCTCCTCGGCAATTATTATGTTGTGGATTTTCTGCTCTGTGTTCCTCTCTGTGATTAGAAGGCAGGACTGAAGGGGCAAGGTCACCTTGGCTCCCCTCTTAATCCTAATGAAGTATCCGCCGCTGAACTCCTCAGCCACCCTCTTGGTGTACTCGTCCGTATCCTTGTCGACGAGCTTAAACCAGTAATCCTCAAGCCACGGGTGCTTTTCAAGGGCGTCCTTGATGTCCATTAACTCTATCTTTTCATCGAAGATCTCGTTAATCTGGTTGTAGAGTGTGCTCTGGTCAACGTGGAAATAGAGGCCTGACCGGTTAGAATCCTCAAGGCTGAGGCCTGCTCTGGCAGCCCCCTCTAGTATCCTATGGGGTAGGTCGATTAACTCGTTCCTCTCAGTCAATGTGTCCACCCGTTCTGTTCCCTTATGTTACATGTTACGCAGTGTGCGTATCCGAATTCATTTATCTCGTTATAGATCTTTTTGGGGTCGTTGAAGCAGTGGTTCCTTCCGTCCATTATGATGCAGGCATACTTTGACTTGATATGGTTCAAGATGTCCCCCTTGTGGGTGATGATGAGGGCGGCGCTTCCTGATTCCTCTAAGTATCTCTGGAGTTCATCTGCGATGAGTTTCAGGCTGTCAATGTCAACACCGGAGTCGGGCTCATCCAGGAAGACCAGCCTGGGCTTCATGAATATCACCTGGAGGATCTCAGATCTTTTCCGTTCTCCACCTGAGTAGCCGACGTTGATATCTCTGTCCAGAAACTCGGTAAGCCTGAAGGCGTCTATCATCGCCTGCTCCTCCTCGCTAAAACTGTAATGCCTATCCTTACCCAGACAGGTTTTCAGAATGTTTCCAAGTTTTACTCCCCGGATCTCCGGGGGGTGTTGGAACCCCAGCGACATGCCAAGTCTCGCCCGTTCGTAGACACTCAGTTCACTGATGTCATCCCCCATGAACAGGATCTTACCTGACTCGACTTCGAAGGGGGGGATGCCCATAATAGCATGTATCAGAGAGGTTTTCCCAGAGCCGTTGGGGCCGAACATGATGTAGCTTTCACCAGGTCTCAAGTCAAAATTAACACTGTCAAGGATGACCCTGTCTCCCACCTTGACCGTAAGGTCCCTGACCTCGAGGATGTTCTCAACTTTTACGTTCATATCAGTTACACCAATTTCGAATTATGATGGATGAGGCACACACTTTATTGAATAAAACAGATTCAACCATAGGTAAACACTTCCTTTTCATTGTCTTTACCCCAGTCCCAGCATCGTGCCACCCCAATAGATAACGCCTGCAAAGACGAATGCTGTGACCAGCTCCTGCACCATCACAAGCCCCGCCCACTTCCAGCTGTTCAGCTCCTCACGTAGAGCTGCTATCGTTGCTAGGCAGGGAGTGTACAGGACCATGAATGTGAGCCATGTGAAGGCTTTGAGGGGCGTCCACACGTTCGTTAGGAAGCCAACTCCCTCGGACAATCCGAGGCCGTATGCAAAGTTCAGGTACAGGATCGTCAACTCCTTTGCGGGGAAGCTGAACAGGAATGGCAACCAGTCCTCCCCTGTCATTCCGATCAGGGCTCCAACGGGGTTCAGGAGCTTGGATATCTGACCTGCATATGGGATGCTCGCTCCCACCGGGAAGGTGAACAGGAACCAGATGAGCACGGAGAAAGGTAAGAACATAGTAAGAGCTTTCACCATGGAATTGTAGGTCTTGTACAGCGTCGTATAAACAACGTTTGATGGAAGGGGTAACCTGTAGTCAGGGAGTTCCATCACCAAGCTGCCTACAGCCCCAGGCAGTGCAAACCTCTTCAACAGTTTGGCAATAAGGGCCACAGCGATGAGACTTATCCCCAGCAGGGCTAGGGTGATGCCTGTGGCCGCCAAGCCCTTGAAGAACAGGGGCACAACTGCGGCTATCACGGCGATTCTAGCGGAGCAAGGAATCATCGGGTTGACGAAGGACATTATTATCCTGTCCTCTTCTTTATCGAGTATACGGGTCGCCATCACTCCCGGGATGTTACAACCAAAACCAGCGAGAAGGGACATGAACCCCTTCCCGGGTAGACCCAGCTTCAGCATAAACCTGTCAAGGAGGTATGCACCCCGTGCAAGATAGCCTGTATCCTCTAGGATGCTGTATATTAGGTAGAAAACTAAGAGGACGGCGAACATGTAGACGAATATCTGCTGTACCCCTAGGAGTAGCCCGTCTACGATTATACCGGTTAGCCACCAAGGTGTTCCGATGACCATTAAATAGGATTGTACAGTTCCTCTGAGCAGCTCGAAAGAGATCTCGAACCAGCCGCCGACGAGAGCCGAAACCTCATAGATAGCCCACAGCGTAAAACCTAGCACGCCTATCAGAATGAATAACCCCACGAATTTGTGAGTCAGGATCTTATCCAGTTTATCGGTAAAGTTCTCCACGGACTCCGGTTTGATAACCGTCGCGCTGCAGATCTCCATGGCCAACTCGTACCGCCTTTCAGCAATGGCGATCTCGGTGCGGATCCCGCATCTGTGCAGCAGATTGTCAGCTTTTTTCACAGCTTCATTGTTGCTATGATCTCTGAGCATGGCAGCTACCTCGGTATCTTCCTCAAGCAACTTCGTGGCCAGCCACCTATTGGGGTAAGCCTCTGGCTTCAGCCATGACTCGATTTTACATATCATCTCCTCGATTTCAGGGTCAAACTCGATCCTAAGAGGTGTCGCTTGGATTTTACCGGTTGTTATACCTAAGATATTTAAAAGTAACTCGTCGATCCCAGTCTTCTTTGTTGCCACAAGGGGAATAACCGGGACGCCTAGAAGTTTAGTCAGCTTCTTTGTATCGATCCTTATGCCTTTGGCTTCTGCCAAGTCCATCATGTTAAGAGCAACGACCACCTTGTCGGTGAGCTCAAGCACCTGAGTGACCAAGTAGAGATTTCTCTCAAGGTTGGTGGCGTCCACGATAACGACTGTGACATCTGGTTTGTCCAAGACAATGAAGTCCCTGGCGATGACTTCCTCTACGGAGATGGCTGTGAGACTGTAGGTACCCGGCAGGTCGATAATCTTAATTTCTCTTGACCTGTGCCTGATGGTTCCCTCCTTTCGCTCAACTGTCTTCCCCGGCCAGTTTCCTGTGTGCTGTCTCAACCCTGTCAAGGCGTTGAAGACGGTGCTCTTCCCCACGTTAGGGTTTCCGGCGAGGGCTACCGTGATCTCCTTCTGATTAGTATCCGGTAATACCTTGCTCATCTCGGTCGTCCATCAATTATCGCTATGTACTAAAATCTGTGCTGCTACCTCGAAGCCGAGGGCGAGCCGAGTGTCCCTGACTTTTACTGAGAAAGTTTTTCCTGTTGAATTGAGTAGCCGGATCTTAACCCCCTCGATGAGCCCCAGCTCAGTCAGCCTACGTTGGAGTTCCCGGGGTCCCTGGATCTTTATTATTTTTCCGCTTTGACCATGGCGAAACTTGGAAAGTGGCTTTCCTAACATCAGTCTAAAACCCCCATATACCTCTGTACTTTTTCCTTTTTTGACGATGACTTCATCTTAAACCGCATTAGATCTAGGTCTCCCTAATTATATAAGATTAGACTAAAATATATGATTCCCCCAAAATGTAAGGGTTCGATAGAGAAACCTAATTTAACGAGAAAGGTAAATAATCTCACATAGACAAATTTTACAGCATCTTCACTCCCGAAACAAAACACAAGCCAACCCTGAAGGTTGTATCCCGTATTTAAGCGTATAATTTCTTAATTCATAATTTTAAGGAGGTCCATTTCCAAGTCCAGCGCGCGCGTCATCGGCGCCGTCTATTAACTAGACTGCTAAACTACATGTGTATGCACGTTAAAGAACATACCCGATCAAATAAGACACTAATTTTATCCGCCCTTATGCGCTGTGCCTATCATTGATTATATTCTTCAGTCGCCTCTAACGTTATAGGTACAGCGTTAAGGTTTTTGCGATTAGGGGGGCTACTCGCATTCCAACGTATACAAATATTGTGATTATCGCTAGTTCTATTCCGGCTCTCAGATTAAGTCTTCAAACGAGCAGGGCAGCCCCTACGTCTAATGCTGCAGCTGTCATGACTACGGCTTCAACGCCATAGTTTTGTAGAGCATAGAAGAGCAGTACGAAGAAGGGAATCCCGATTATTGAGCCTAGGGATATCATGATTAAGGGGTTCACCCCTGTGATCTTGGCTTGGGAGGCTATCATCGCTGTCATTCTTGGGCAGGTGATGTAGAGGGCAAAGCCTAACGATGAAATAATGAAGGGTGGCACTTCCATTTCGACCCCTTGAGTTACGTCCTTTCCATTCTTTAGATTCCTTGGTTTTCTTTCACCCGTGAAAAGGTATAAAAAAGAAGAATTGTATTCAGTAGGAATATGAGCGGTTTAGTTAACCCTCGAAGATACTATCTCTCACTAGAATTAAGAGATAAAATTGGTATTCCCTTCAAACCAGCATCCGAAATAAACAAACTCGACATCCAGGAAGGACAGATAATCCTGGATTATGGGTGTGGGATCGGTTCATTCACTTTGCCTGTTGCTAAACTGGTGGGTGAGAAAGGGAAGGTTTATGCTCTCGACAAGGAGCCATATGCGTTAAAAAGGGTTGAAGAAAAAGCCGAAAAGGAAGGTCTTCATAACATAGATACAATATTATCCGATAGAGAAACGGGATTACCGGATGAAAGTGTAGACGTGATCCTATTGATCGGCGTGCT
>DAOVCM010000027.1 GCA_030670015.1 Candidatus Bathyarchaeota archaeon | reverse complement strand
CAGGGCATCTGGGGCCCTTATCTCTCTCAACTTACCCAATATGGCGAGTATTACGGGGTGGCGATAGGAAGGGATCAGTGAACGCACATCAATGGTTACAACTTCGGGACGCTCCCATTTTTGACTTCTAGCTTCCATTTTTATCACTTTTAGGTCTTCCAATCTATACCGCAAGGATTGCTGCCCAGTGCTGGGAAGAGGGTCCATTTGTAGAGGACGAAGAGCACGACCATCAGGATCCGCCAATGCCACGTCATTTCTTACCCTCTTAACCTCTCCAGAACTCGCTCGTCATCTTCATGAACGCGGCGCACCCCTCTTGGTTCATCTCAGCAAACATAATGTCGACCTCGATGAACGCATCAACCTTTTTCAGAGCTTCCCTCATGCTTTGTATTAGCTGATCCTTGGTGGGGATGTGCATGAAAGGGGGCACGAAGGTGAGCGTGTCCTCTTTACCCTCGACAATCACGTTGTTGATCATCTCTAGCTCAACTAGATTGAGGTCTATCTCGGAGTGCGTCACTTGCTCCAACGCTTGACACACATCTTTCTCTAATTCACTTTCACGCATCACATTCACTGTCCGTCCTCTGAGTTTGTATGAACAGTTATTGAGAGAACCACTATAGGTATGCAAACAGACATTCGTTCGTATCAAGTCCCCCTGATATAAAAAATTAACGCCGTTAAGTGAATAGTATCTCCATGTTTTCTTCAATCACGTGTTTCATTAAATACTTCAAGGCTACCTAATATTGTAGTCCAAGGCTCTTGGATAATGTTGAATCGGAAACTCGTTACTGCATTTTGGGCACCTTATATATTTGCATGATACAACTAAGGGACAACCTGCACATGCAAATATTCTAGCATAGCTTATGTCAAATCTAAAACGGAATTTTGGGCAAACATAGATTTTCTTTCCAGCTATCCTTTACACCTCTCAAGATATTACAGTAACACTGCACACTTTGAGAGAATGTTGGAAATTGGGAAGACGCATCGATTTGCCGTTTTTTTTGCCCACCTATTATTCCTCAACTAGACCTTCTAGATGGTTCACGATTTCTTCTATGTCTTTTTTTGCCCCGGATTCTTTGAGGGGGGTACCTTCCAGACAGGATTTGAATATTTCAGGGTCATCACGCACAGAGCCTATGGGCTCCATTCCTCTCTTTTTCAGCTCTTTTGTCATTATGGATTCTATCTCTTCTGATCTCACTTTGTTTAAAATTGCATAAACGAACTTCCTTTGTACCGCCTGGGTAACTCTTTCATATATTTCAGCATCTTCGGAATCTAAATGGTGGGTAGCTGGTGCAATCTTTCTGTTCATCTGATCTACCATTTCCTTGACCTCCTCAGCAATGTCAAAGGAAGTGGAAGTAGGATCAACTACTGTTATTACCCCATCCATCTTTACCTCAACCCCTCTGCCGAAATGTTCGTAGCCAGCCTTGATGTCTATCAGTGTGACATGACTTCCAAGCACCCAGAAATCTCTCGTCACCTTATCCTCTGGACCGTCACACCCCTCGTATGCACGTTTTATTTTTCCTGACCTAAAGAAGGTTATTCCATTCTTTTCTACGTAATACTCAGCTGGGAGTTCATCTAGGCTGATCTCCGCTCCGGGCAATGGTTTTGGATCATCCACGGGACATGTTACTTTTCCCCCAGTGAATTCCTTTCCTCCAAAATACTCTATGAGAGTTTCAGGAGCTTCCTTGAATCCTAGCATCCTGTAAAGTCCAGGGTTGGATGGATCGCCGTCTAAAACATGAACCTTGTATCCTTTGTCCCTCAATACATTTGCCACTAAGGTAACCAACGTACTCTTCCCGCTTCCTCCCTTCCCACATATCAATATCCTCATACCTGATAGAGGCTTTAACATTGTAAGACATCCACTCTTCACAAATTTAACATCGTTAAATATAATAGTTACGAAGAGAGTTAAAGGTGTAGGTGACCCGATTGAAGCCACCATGTATGGTAGTAGTGCGTTATATTCTGCCAGCGATCAGGGCTCAGATTGCAAAGGAGCTGGTAGAAAGATACGGGCTAAAAAGAAGCGAGGTTGCGAAAAAGATGGTGGTGACGCCGGCGGCTGTGACTCAATACCTTGAAGGGATCAGAGGGGGACAAGCCATCTACTTAATCGAGGGATCTGAGAAGATTGCTGAAATGGTCTCCCAAACAGCGGATAGCTTGGTTAAAAACGATACCGAGGTATGTGAGGTACTAGAACTCATATGTAATATCTGCCAAGTCATGATGTCGTCAGGTTTACTATGTGAAATGCACCAGGAGATGTTACCCTCCTTGAAGGGAAGGGGAGCCTGCGATCACACAGACCAGGTTTGCCCTTTACTGAGGGCGAGTCCGTGAGGAACACGGAAGTCACAAGGGCATGACCAAACTTTTCAAAACCCTGAAGGATGACCGCGAAGTCTGTTGTTAAAAGCGATCGTAGAAGGGATGTGCCATGAAAAACTTTGAGTTCCTCGAGGACCTAAAATCGGATGTAATCTTCAAAGCATACGGAAAAACGTTAGAGGAGTTGTTTAGCAACGCGGCGTTGGCTCTATCTAGCGTGATATGTCAGGTAGATAAGATAGAAAAGAAAGAGCTGAGGGAAGTAGAGGTCGGTGGAGAAGACCTGGAGGATTTAATGTTCAACTGGCTCCAGAAATTGATAGTTATGGTCGACATAGACAATTTATTCTTTTCAGAGTTTGAAGTATTGGGAATAAGAGAGGACGACATAACCCTAAAAGCTAGGTGCCATGGTGAACAGATGACTCCAGAGAAGGGGAGGACAGTAGTCAAGTCTGTCACTTACTACAAGTATGAGCTCAGGAAAACAATGGAAGGTTACAGCGTTCAAGTTAGTTTAGACATATAGGAGAGTATGTAGGAATGAAGGAAAAACTGAGGCAGGTCTCAGAGTACATCTGGGAACTGGAAAAAAATTCAAGACCGAACATGAGGGTGAAGGCAAAGATCATAGCGTCTAAAAGAGTGATTGAGGAGATGGACGATGCGGCGGTTGAGCAGTTGACAAATGTCGCATGTCTGCCTGGCGTTATTGAACCCGTAATCGGCTTACCCGATATGCATTGGGGTTACGGTCTACCGATGGGTGCGGTGAGCGCATTCGACGCTGAGAATGGCATAATCTCCGCTGGACTATGCGGTTTTGATATAAACTGTGGGATAAACTCCATAAGGACAAATCTAACATACGACGAAGTAAAAGAAAAAATAAAGGAATTAGTTCCAGCCTTGTTCCGTGCTGTTCCTTGCGGCGTTGGGTCAAGAGGGAGCTTGAGATTATCGCCCGATCAACTGGATGAAGTCCTAACCAGAGGAGTGAATTGGGCGGTTGAGAACAGCTACGGGACAGTAAATGATGCAGAGCGCACAGAAGAGAGGGGGTGCATGAAAGGAGCTGACCCTTCAAAGGTTTCAAGGCTTGCAAAGCGTAGAGGCGCACCTCAACTTGGAACACTAGGCGCGGGAAATCATTTCTTGGAGATACAAAGAGTGTCTGATATTTTTGATGAAGAAACAGCGAAGAAATGGGGTATCACAGATAAAAATCAAGTCCTTGTCATGATTCACTGTGGTTCCCGTGGTTTTGGGCATCAAGTAGCGACAGATTACTTGAAGATTCAGGAACGGGCGGTTAGAAAATACAATATCTGGCTTCCCGACAGACAGCTAGTTTGTGCCCCAGTCAAATCGAAAGAAGGTCAAGACTATTTTGCAGCGATGAAATGTGCTGTGAATTATTCTTTCACAAACAGGCAGGTTATGACCCAGTGGGTTCGCGATACGTTTGAAAAGGTATTTGGCAGAAGTTGGGAAGATATGGACATGCAGACCTTGTACGCACTCTGTCACAATGTTGTAAAGTTAGAAGAACACACTATTAACGGAGAAAGAAGGAACGTATACGTCCATCGGAAAGGTTCAACAAGGTCATTTCCAGGACTTCCAGTTCTGATCGCGGGAACTATGGGTACCGCTTCCTACATCTTAAAGGGTGAAGAGAGAGCCATGCGAGAGACTTTCGGTTCTTCTGTGCATGGTGCAGGCAGAGCAATGAGTAGACGCGCGGCTATTAGAAAATATAGGGGAGAAAAAGTGAAACACGGATTAGCACAGAGGGGAATAATCGCAGAATCCACTCATCTCAAGATCTTGGCAGAGGAGGCACCCCCCGCGTACAAAGACGTTGAGGATGTGATCGAATCCGTTCACGGAGTGGGAATATCGTCGAAAGTAGCGAGATTGATACCAATGGGGGTCTGTAAAGGTTGATGATATTGTGGAAAATGTGAATCGTCAACCGATTTTTAGGGGTTACGTTCGTGAGCGTGAAAGTCTAAGCATGGACATATGACCTTTGACTTCTGAGACTTTTAGATAATGAGGAAAGCAGGAAAACGGTAAAACAGACTAAAATAATCATTGCTCCAGACGCTAAGTCGAGAACATAAGATAGCCATAGACCACAAGTAGTAAAAATGGCGCTTAAGAGGATCGAGAAGATCATCATTTTCTTGAGACTGTAGGTAAGTTGACCACTGATCGCAGCTGGAATAGTCAACAGGGCGATCACGAGTATGACGCCTACGACCCTTATTAGGACAACTACGGTCAGAGCAATCAAGGATAAAAGGACGAGATATAAGCGTTCTGTGGGGACTCCGACTACTGTAGCAAACTCCTCATCGAAGCAAAGGGCCAAGAAGTCCTTATAGAGTGAAAAAATAATTAAGATAATTACTGCGTCAAGGATCAGCATCACTATTATGTCAGAACGTGGCACAGTCAAAATGTTCCCAAAGAGATAGCCCCAGGGATCGGGGGGGTAGCCCGGACCCAAGCCAAGAAAGATCACTCCCAACGCCATCCCTGTCGCCCATATTATACCAATAACTGTATCCTCCCGCAGGTCTGTTCTCTTGCTCACTATCCCCATGCCCAAAGCAGAAGCAAGGGTGAAGAATAGCGCACCTATAATCGGATCTATACCCAGTAAATATCCTAATCCAATTCCGCCAAAGGCAGAATGAGAGATTCCACCGCTAATGAAGACGATTCTCTTCACTACGACGTAGGTTCCAATAATCCCGCAGGCTATGCTGGCTAGCATCCCCGCTATCAGGGCGTTCCTCATAAACTCATATTGGAGTATTTCTAACATGATTCTGTTATCTTCCTAGTGTTCTTTCAGTACTCTATGGGGAACACCATGGGCTATCAGATCAACAGGGCACTGGTATGCTGCCTCCAGCATCTCCGCAGTGATTTCCTTCGAGTTGTGGTAGAAAAGCCTCCGATTAAGACAGGCGATTTTGTTCACATAAGTGGAAATGACACCGATATCGTGTGAAACTACAATGATCGCCAATTCTTGCTCTTTCCTTAGTTTCTGTAAAAACTCATAGAACCCTGTTTGCATGGGTTTGTCGACACTTGCCGTCGGCTCATCAAGGAGAAGCAACTTTGACTCAGTTACCAACGCCCTGGCAATGTAAACCCGTTGCCTCTGCCCTCCGGAGAGCCTCCCTACCTGCCTGTCTTTAAGGTCGAGCATCTCCACAATCTCTAGGGTGTCGATGGCAACTTTCTTATCCTTATCACTGTATCTCTTGAATCGTCCTGTATGCCCTAGTCGCCCCATCAGCACCACATCCCATACGCTTACGGGGAAGTCTCGGTCGAATTGACTCAGCTGAGGGATGTACCCGATCAATTTTCGGCTTCTAACAGGAGTGTCTCCCAGAACTCTCACCTTCCCACGGCTCGGCTTTACCAGCCCCAGGATAACCTTGAGCAGAGTGGTTTTTCCTCCCCCGTTAGGCCCTATTATCCCCAAAAAATCATTTTGATTAATGGAGAGGTTTACCCCCTCCAATGCTGTTACGCCGTTATAATATACCCAGATGTCTTCTAAGCAGACAACCTCATTAGTCCTAATTTGCTCATGCATTGAACAAGCGCTCCGAACCGGCTTTCCTTCTTAAGTTATTATCCCTCCATTTCCAAAGAGAGTGAAGCCGCGATACTTTGCATATTAGCAACATAATCTAGGGGAAGAGGATCTATAAACACCGTCCGTCCACTAATTTCATGGGCGATAGCTTCGGCATACTCTGTTGCAAATTGTGGTGCTAAAAAGATACACGACAGGTCATACTCCTTCGCTAGGTCGATGCAATCTTGGATTACTTTAGGGGTTGGTGGTTTTCCTTTGTGCTCGATCGCAAGCTGCGTCAAGTTGTACTCATCGGCGAAGTATTCAAACGCTGGATGGTAGATCATGAAGACTCGGTTCGTAAATCTGTCAAGCCTCTCGTGGATGTATGCGTCAACGGCATCCAGCTCCTGAAGATATCTATCTCTATTTTCCGTATAATAATCCTCATAATCTGGATCTATCTCGATTAGCCCTACGCAGATGTTCTCCACCATTTTTTTAGCGTTGATCGGTGAATTCCAGATATGCGGGTCATTTTCCCTCTTCGTGATGCCGATTGAGCAGTTAACAACTAACATTTTCTTGTTTTGTTCAATGATTTTATTCATCCAGATCAGCTCGAACTCCACACCTGATCCTACTTTCGCATACATCATCGCTTTGCTCACCTCCACTAGTTGCTGTGGTGTTGGCTCATGAGTATGGGGACTTGCACTTGGAGGAACCATGACTGTTACACTCACTCTATCCTGGCCAACCTTCTTTACAAAGTCAGCCTGAGGAAGTATTGTGACAACCACCCCTATCTTATCGCTGATCGGCTCTCGCTGCGGAATAAGATAGGGCGAAGCAAATGTGCCTACCAAGAAAATGGCTACAAAGGCTACTCCGATCCCGAATAATTTATCTTTCTCCATTTTCTACACCCTTGAAGTAGATGGCGAAGGATGTTAATAAATAATTATAATTTCTTATTAAAAAAACCTTAAATAAATGGGTAAAATTATTAATATATGGTGTGTGAATTCTGACAATAGTCAGCGTTTCAATTCCAGACACGTTTTTGAAGGAACTCGACAGCTCCATCAAGGAACGAGGCTTCGCAAGCCGGTCGGAGATAATAAGACAGGCCCTACGAGCCTTTATAGCTGAGCACAGAAGCCTACGAGAGCTTGAAGGGGAGATTGTCGCGACTATCACAGTCATATATGGAAAGGGAGCTAAAGACGATCCAACGTTCAAGATCCAACACGACTATAGCAATATTATTTCAACTTTTCTTCACTCTCATGTAGAGGAAGAAAACTGTTTAGAGGTGATGGTGGTGAAGGGAGATGCCGGTGTGATCAGGAGACTTGTGGACGCCCTTAAAGCCAATGAACAGATCACTCAAGTCAAGGTTGCAGTTCTGGGAAAACCGAGGTCACGAGCCGACGGGTAGAATTTTATTCTAAAGGCGTCCAGCCTAGCGTCGTAAACACCAGTACAGTTTAGGCCAATGGTATTGTAGCATGCCCCTTCAGCACCCTCAATGCAATTTCGTCTCTGATGGGTGGTATCATCTCCTTCACCAAGTGTCGAGCATCCCTGAGATGGCTCGTACTAAGAGGGGCATCTCTTACGGGCTCACCTGCTGCTACATCCAGCTCTTCGCCTTGCGCACGAAGCTGGGCCAAGTATAGCCTAAAGGGGTAATATAAGAACCCAACCTCAGCCAGAACTCCTTAGCTCTCGCTTGTTCATCCTTTGGTTGAGCGAAAAGAAGGCCATATGGTCATAAAAAGGGAATAGAAGAATAAAGACAATTTTATACAAAAGTCTCTGAAGCCAAGCACACACGAGGGTCTCGCCATATATTCTAGTGTCGATAGAAAGAGTTAATCGAATCTTCTTTAATATTCAGAAGCATGAGCAAGGAGATGCCGAAACATCTGGAGGAGGCTTACCTTCAGAGGATGCCTAAAGAGTTGAGGGTGAGGTGGAATACTCTATCTACTGATGTGCGAGCGGAGATACTTAAGGCGGTACAGAGATATCATCATGTGATGGAAAATGAAACATACCAGCTTTTATTAGGAATAGTTGATGCCTGCGTAGATAGGCAATAAGGATCGTCTAACCCCCAGCTTAAGACAAAGAGGATAGCAATCGCAGAATCATCAGCGCTGTACGCCTAGTCTGCAATGTGTTGTATTTATACAAACGCTTAGACAACATAGAGAAAAGCTAAACTAGGGGTATGACTCCGCAAAGAATTCTCTCATTCTCAATTGACATGATCTACTGAAAAAAAGAATCGTAAATCGATTTTATGAAGTTACATGAACGATATTACTTGAAACATGTTTTATACGTGTTAGCTTGTCCCAAAATAGGGTATAAAATGGTTTTACATCTGTTTTTAACTTCCTAAGTTCAGAAGGGTCCCATTTGACGATAAGCATATGAG
>DAOVCM010000161.1 GCA_030670015.1 Candidatus Bathyarchaeota archaeon | reverse complement strand
GCCAGGTTAAAGGCTTCCATCGTCTTGTAGAAGCACTCCTCGACGTCCCCGGGGGCCACGACGACCCGTGGGAACTCCCCTTGGGAGGCGTGGATTGTGAAGAGTAGGTCTCCTTGAGACGTGTATGTTGCCATCCCCGTGCTGGGTCCGGGTCGCTGTCCGATCATAAGGACTACGGGGGTCTCGGTCATAGCGGCGAGGCCTAGGGCCTCCGTCATCAGGCAGAATCCCCCGCCTGATGTGGCGGTCATTGCCCTCAGCCCTGCGAAGGACGCCCCGATAACCATGTTCAGAGCCGAGATCTCACTCTCGGGTTGGATGACGATCATTCCTGTCTCCAGGTCCTTGGCGGCTAGGTAGTGGAGTACGGCGCTTGCGGGAGTCATCGGATAGGCGGCGTAGAACGTGCAGCCCGCCTGTATGGCCCCTAGGGCGATGGCGTCGTTACCAGTCAGCATGATCTTGTCGGTGCGCTCCTGGGAAGCCTCAAGCCGGCACGGGAAGCGGTCACCATAGTGTTGTTTAGCATAATTTGAGCCCATTTCAATGGCTTTGATGTTCGCCTCGATTATGCTTTCTCTACCGGCGAAGGTGTCCGAGATGACCCCTATGAGTATCTTGGTGTCGAAGCCTACAAGTTGTGTCGCTGCTCCGAGGGCAACGGTGTTCCTCATGATGGGGGTTCCTCCGAGTTCATCAACTATGGCGGTGAGGGGTATCGGAAAGTGGACGAGATCCTCCCGCTTTGTCTCCCCCTCGGCGAACTCGATCCGCTCATCATATAGGATCACACCCCCCTCGTTAAGCTCATGCTCGTGGAGGAGGACGGTCTCCTTGTTAAGGGCTAAAAGAAGGTCGATGGCATCCGCATGGGAGTGGACCTCGTGGTCAGAGGCGCGGAGCACGTAGAAGTTGTGGCTACCCCTTATGACGGAGGGGTAGTCGTTCACACCGAAAATGTTGAAGCCTCCCCGCATCAGAGCCTTGCCGAGTATGGAGCCGCTTCGAGTGATGCCCTGGCCGGCCTCTCCACCAACGAGGAATGATACGCTGTTGTCCTTAAAGCCTGTACTTCCCACGGTTAAACGCCTACCATTTTATCGCCCTTGAGCTATAAAGGGATATACAGACTCAACCAGCCCGTTGGACGTTAGATCGTCGAAAATTCTTTTCAAGTTGATAACCTCATTCGCGTAGACTGGGGTCGTCTATCAGCTTGGCTTTGCCATCTTCCTCAGAGAGGTAGAAGGATTCTGAGTAAAGTTTAAAGCAGGCACCGAAGGCTTGGCAGACCCTCCGGTCGATTTCGACCCGGTGTGTCAACATGATGATCTTCTATGTTTAAGTTGGAAAAGATTTAAAGATGACGAAATGGAAGCCTATGAATACATACAAGGGTGTTAAAGTTGCCTAAGGTGATAGTTGATCTAGACGCATGCGAAGGCGCAGGCGTGTGTGCAGAGGTCTGCCCGATGAACGTCTACGACATCGTTGAGATGCCGGAGTACAACAACGAGAAGAAGGCCCAGGCCACGCGGGTGGAAGACTGCATCATGTGCATGGCGTGTGTGACCGCGTGCCCGACCCAGGCCATCACCGTCGAGGACGAGTGAGCCGGGGAACGAACCAATATTTAACCTATTTTTTTTATTGTCTGCTTCGTTTGTTAGTGTATACGTACCGCGACGGCCCTGGCAATGTCTGCGGTGTTCTCACACCAGTCGGCGACGGTCTCAACGGCGTCTAGGAACATGTTCAGCAGTATCAGCGCGCCTGTTGTGAACCCGGGGAACTCCAGAGATGCCAGGTGAGCCCTCGCTATGGAGTAGAGCTCGTCGATCTCCTCCTCGAGAACCTCAACCTCGTTCGCAAGGTTGATGGCCTCCTTCGGGTCCTTAGGGAGGGTCTTGATGCACTTCGCGAGGACGGTGACACAGTCTCGGTTTGCTCTGCACATGTTCTGGGCTGCTTCCTTCATCTCCTCCGGCGCCTTTCCGAAGGGAATGATCACCAGGATCCTGCCGGCCTCTTTGGACCAGTCGGCGATCCAGTCTATGGCCCTGACGAGCTCCATGAGGTCCCCCCTCTCCTCTGGGAACATCTCGCTCTTCGTCAGCTCCTCCACCATGTCCCTCCTGAGAGCGTCGGCCTTCATCTCCAGCTGGGACACGCTCTCAAAGAATTTTTTGCTACTCTTCTCCTCGCTTGTCGCTGACGCCTCAACCATCCTGTAGAGATCGTTGACAGCCTCCTGAGTTAGCTCAAGATGTTTCTCAACCATCTCGAGGACCTTTTCGCTTCTCTTGGGAGCGAACCAGCCAAACAGTCTTTTCGCCATCGTTGCCGCCTTTGTTTTTATCTTATCTATAAATTAAATATTTTCCTCAGGTTCACATTAGATACCACAGCAGGACCAGGATCGGGACCGCGTGGAAGACTATCGTTACTATGATGGTCACCTTCTTGGAGGATGCGATCTTCTGCGCCGTCCATCTTACCAGCCTGCTGAAGGGTTTGAGCAGGGGGATGAAGATCAATGCGCCGACGACGTTTATGGTGAGGTGGACGAGCCAGACGCCGAGGGAGATAGGGTCCCCCGTCGCGAGGGCGGCGATCATGACATCGAACACGGTTCCAATGTTCGCGCCTAGGATGTAGGGGAGGATGTAGTAATCGGCGAGGATGACCCCACTTCCCGCCAGGGGGACGAGGAGTGAGACCATTACCGTCGTGCTCGGCACCACGAGTGTGAACAAAAACCCTGCTACGAAAGCCCGAAAAGGCTTGGTGAACGTAGCTCGGATCAGGTTCCATGATCTGGGCATACTGAAGATAGCTGTCATATACTTCTCTAGACCCATCAAAGCTATAACCAGCATAGCCCCTCCCAGCAGAATGCCCGGCCATGCGGAAATGATGTGGATTAGAGGGTCCACCCAGGGGGTTACCACATCAAGAATGTCCGGAATGGCTTTGAGCCATGCGGCTCTCACGAATATGGTGCTGCCCTGCCTTGCGATCTTTGTGAAAATCCCGAAAAAAAGCTCAGCTGGGTAGAAAATGAGTAGGGTGAAGAGGTTGTAGAGGACATGGGACATGGTCACATTGAAGCTGGCGGTTAGGCGGTTTCTCCCTCGGAGGTGGCCTAGGACGGAGACAAGGAAGGGGGTTACCGTGGTCCCGATCTCTGCGCCGATGATGGCGGCGACGGCGAGGGAGAGGGGCATTGCACCTGATGAGGTGAAGGCGACGACGATGGAGTCGAAGGCTCCGCTGCTGTGGAGAAGCGCGGTGGCGATCCACCCTGCGAAGACTCCGCTCGTGGTGTCCCGTATTATGAGTACGATCTTCTCGGCGAGGGACTCTCCTAGGATGACAGCGGAGGACTTGATGAGCACTATGCCGGATAAGAATATGTATATGGCGATTAGCGAACCTACTGCGTTCCTGTACTTTGCACTCAAACCGATCTAAATATACGCTAGTTATAGGTTAAAAGGCTCATTTACATAACATATATAGAGTATGGTGGTCTCTATAGTTCAGCGTTCCTTTTCCGAGTCACCAAGGATGTGCACATCGAATCTCTTCAGTAGC